>JAHIOZ010000117.1 GCA_018894995.1 Patescibacteria group bacterium
AAGTCTGTAAAAAAGATCTACAGCCTGATAGTCGGGATTAATCCCATTGCTGAAACCGGCCAGTACTTAAAAAACGCCTTACCTAAAATTAATTCTTTTTTAATGGCTTTCTTTTTTTCTTCTGGTAATAAATTTGACATATTATTTTTTCTTAACTTTTTTGCCTAAGAGAAGCAATTTATCCGTATCTTTCATAGCCAATCCAATAGCCGCCGAATATCCCAAAGATTCAGAAAAATCCATCTCGGGAACAAAATCATCAAACTTAAATTTGTTTACCCAAACATTAGCTTTTTCAACATCTAAACTGACACCCAAAGAAAGATAATCATCCAAACCTTTTAGAGACCCCTCGGACCCACATAAAATTATTTTTTCCACAAGCTTTATTGTTTTTCCTTCTATAATATTGTCCTTGTGCGTATGCCAATAAGCTAAATATTTATTAATTTCATCTTTTAAAACAGCCATTGTATTCAACATTGAAAAAAACAATTCGTTATCTGAATTTATCTTCACGAAACCTTTTTCTTTTTTGATTTTTTCCGCCTCTGTCTCAGAAATATTAAGGTCTTTCTTAATGGATTGGGTTAAACCATCTCCGCCTATATCAATCGTTGCAGTAAATTGAACGATACCATCACTGACAATTGAAACACCAGTTCTTTCTTCACCAAAATCAACAACCATAAAAGTTCTTTTATTTTTATTTTCAATAACCGACCGAGCAACCGCCTGAGCTTCAACCTCAAACGACAACGGGGTCAAACCAACTTCATCAAAAACTTCTATGAATTCCTCAACTAATTTTTTTGGCAAAACAGTCACAGCCAAATCAAAATTACTTTCAGTTTCACTGATAATGTCAAAATCAAAAACAGCTTCTTCTGGTTTGATGGGAACATTTTGCTCTAATTTAAAATTCAAAAGACCCTTCATCTCTTCATAATCCATATCTTCTGTTTTGGAAATTTGTGTTTTAAAAATATACGAATTATTTTCAATAATAGAAACCCTAACGAAATTGGAACTAAAATCTTTTTTAACTGCTTTTAATATTTCCACCAATTTTGATTTATCTTTAATCTCTCCGCGGGAAACAACACCTTTTGGCAAATCTATTTTCCCAAACTTTCCCAAAGCATTGGTTTTTTTGTAATCAATAAAACTGACAAATCTGACAGAGTTATCTGAAATATCAAGACCAATTGAAGGCATCTTCAAAAAATCAGGAGTTGGAAAATACTTTAAAAATAAATTACTTTTCATTACCTATATTATAACCTGTTTTTTAAAAATCAGAAACAAGAAAAACAGGGTAAATATGTTAATCGAATACCCCACCCTCTTTTGAAGGGTGGGGCGTTCGGAAAGTAAAACTAAAATTCGTTAACGACGAATCTAAATCCGTCTTCGCGAGAAAATCAGCACAATTTTTTACTACACCAAATGAACGGTCGTTCATTTGGTGTAGTAAAAAATTGTGCTGATTTTCGTGGCGATCCAGCGTCGGTTTTTCGCATTGAACTAACTGGACTGCCACGTCGTTCGGCAAATTGTTTTTGAAGAAAAATTGCAAAGCAATTTTTCTTCAAAAACAATTTGCCGAACTCCTCGCAGAGACGAAATATCAGGAGGAGACATTTCGTTAACGAATTTTGCGAAGCAAAATTCGTTAATGAAATGCCGAAGAATAAAACTAAACTAAAAAAAACTTAGGCAAAGCCTAAGTTTTTTTTAGTTTTTCTTTTATTTTCTAAACATCAATATTCGCCATTTTTGCATTAGTCTGAATGAAATTCTTTCTGGGAGCCACTTCAGAACCCATCAATTTGTCAAAAACTCTGTCCGACTCTTCCCCATCTTCAATAGTCACTCTTTTCAAAATTCTTTTTTCAGGATCCATTGTTGTCTCAAACAATTCTTCAGGATTCATTTCTCCAAGACCTTTATATCTTTGGATGTGAACTTTCGGAGCTTTTTTAGTTTTTGATTTTTGATCTTCGTTTTCTTCATCACCTTCTTCCTCAGAAACCTCAGACCCATCCTCTTCAACAAAATCATCCTCGGAAAGATCAACACCAATCTTTTTCAAATATGCTTCTTTTTCTTCGTCGGTGTAAACATACTCGGCAGTTTTTCCATGTTTAATTTTATACAACGGAGGTTGAGCAAGATAAATATGTCCGTTTTCTATAAGAGCTTTGAAATGACGATAAAACAAAGTCAAAAGCAAAGTACTGATATGCGCTCCGTCGACATCGGCATCGGTTGCGATAATAACTTTGTGATATCTTAATTTTTCAATATCAAAAGTATCTCCAATAGCAGTTCCCAAAGCCACAACAAGATTTTTAATTTCTTGCGAAGCCAACATTCTGTCCAACCTAGCTCTTTCAACATTCAAAATTTTTCCTCTCAATGGCAAAATTGCCTGAGTGGCTCTGTCTCTTCCTTGTTTTGCACTGTTATGAACAAAAACCCCACCGGCTAATGCAAAATTATGAGTACCCTTTACTTCCAAATCATAAACATCCATCTTTTCCTCAATTATCTTAACCCTTTTTACCTTATATTCTTTTTCACTTAAGTTGTTCACATTTCCGTCTAAAACACTTGATTTATTATTATCATTAGGATACAATAATGGTACTAATATTCCTCCGTCTTTGACGGGGGTTTGTTTTTTCCCATTAAATTCTATATTTTCTCTAATCATACTTAATACCAAATATTTTCCTTGTTTAATTTCATGTGCTAAATTTCGTTTATGAGCAATAAACAATACCTCGGTACCTTTTTTCAACAAATCATCTCTCAATACTACATAGTCACTATCTCCTGAAAGAATAATAATGGCATCTAAATCTGAAGCATTATTGATTGCATCAACAACAATTTCCACATCAACATCGCCTTTCTTAATAATTCGTAAAATTGATTTTCCTTCCACAACAATCTTTTCTCTGATATATTTCAACGGTTTTTCTATCACCTCAACCACATTTTTTATTTTTTCAAGATAATTTATTTTTCCATTGTATGCCTCCACATCGGACTCTTTTGGAATAGCAACGTAATATTTCATAAACTCGACTGAAAATTCTTGAGAAATAAAACTTTGCAATTTTTCATAATCAATTTTCCAACCAGCTCGTTTTTCAGAATAATATGTATTTGAAGCATCAACAAAAACACCGACTTTTTGTTTATTTTTTACATTTTTACCATTACTCTTCAGTAAATTTTCTTCTTTTAATTCAATTGCTTGTTTGTAAGTTCCGTCAGATAGCATAAATTTATGATCCGGGGTACAAATAATTTCTTCGTCATTATCTAAAATAACTTTTATTACCTTCGCATTAATTTTTGTTTTTCTGGGATTTTCTATTAAAGCAACTTCTGTATTTCCATTTTCCCCAATTGTGTAACAATAATTTTCTTTTCCTTCTTTATGTTCCCTTACCAAGTCTTCAAAAGAAAGATTTCTTCCATCTAATAATGCCACTTTTGTATCTCCGGAAAAACAACCACCCGCAGAATCTCCCTCCACAATGAACAATTCTGAATCCTCGGCTTTTCTTGTTGAACAATCGGCCAATTTCCCCGGCAAAGTCATCCCTTCCAAAGCCCCTTTTCTCAAAACACTGTCTTTCGCCGCTTTCGCCGCTTTTCTTGCTCGTAAAGCCAAAATAACTTTGTTTATCATTGCCTTGGCATCATCAGGGTTTTCTTCCAAAAACATATTAAAACCTTCACTGAATACGGACTCAACCATTCCTCGGGCTTCAACTGTCCCGAGTTTTGATTTTGTCTGCCCTTCAAATTGAACCTCTCTTAATTTAACGGAAACAACAGCGGTCAATCCTTCCAAAACATCGTCCCCGGTAAAGTTTTCATCTTTCTCTTTTAATATTCCATTCTTTCTTCCGTAGGCGTTTAAAGCTCGTGTCAAAGCGGTTTTGAAACCGGTCAAATGAGTTCCTCCCTCAGGCGTTGAGGTATTATTGGCAAAAGAAACTATTCTGGAAGAAATATCATCCACATATTGCAAAGCCACTTCCACTCCTTCAACTCCGTCCGGACTTTTTTCAATATAAAAAATATTTTTGTGAACCGGTTTTTGAGTTTGATTATAAAATTTAACCAAAGAAAGCAATCCCCCTTCAAAACAAAAAGTCATTGAAGGAATATTCAAACCCAACTCCTTTAAAAAGAAAACTTTACTGTCGTCAATTTCTTCCTCGTATTCACGAGCGTCAACAACAACAACTCTCATTCCTTTCACAAGATAAGCTTGCTGGCGAAGATGACCTGTTATTTTTTTAAAATCATATTCTATTTCCGGGAAAATTACAGGGTCGGCTTCAAAAGTAACAATTGTCCCGTGTTCTTTTGATGTTCCTATTTTTTTAACACTAGCTTTCTTTTTCCCTTGTGCATATTCTTGCATATAGGCACCACCGTCACGATGAACCACAACTTTTGTGTAAGCAGAAAGAGCATTAACTACAGAAGCACCCACTCCGTGAAGACCTCCTGAAACCTGATAACCTTCCCCTCCGAATTTACCCCCAGCATGTAGAGTCGTCATAATTGTTTCAAGAGCTGAAACTTTTGTTTGCTTATGAATATCAACCGGGATACCTCGTCCATTATCTGTTACTCTAATTCTATTCCCAGGTAAAAGAATAATTTCGGCGGTGTCAGCATGCCCTCCCATTGCTTCGTCTCTGGCGTTATCAAAAATCTCCCAAATTAAATGGTGAAGTCCTTCGGGTCCGGTTGTCCCAATATACATTCCCGGTCTTTTACGAACAGGTTCAAGACCTTCAAGAATTTGAATTGATTCAGCCCCGTATGATATTTTTTTTGGTTTTTCTTCTTCTTTTTTTACCATATTGTTTTAAAGTTTATAGCCTGCAATTTACAAAGTTTACAGCTCACAATCGATAAAATATTGATTATAAATGTTCATTTACAGCCGATTTTGAGTATTTTTAGTCTAAAATAAATAAGCGAGCTATCGCTTAATTTACTATCATTATAACAAAATTTGAAATATTTTGCTAATGAGTTTATCCACTGTTTTAAAAAGAATAAAGAATTATGAATCAGGAATTAAGAATATTAAAAAAGGTGAATTCCAAATAATTAGAATTCACCTTTAACAAAAATTAAATTGAAATGGGCATCCCACAAACAGTGTTCTTATTCTGATAACTTAGACCTTTGATAACATCAAGGGTAAAAGAATTGTTATGTGTAACAAGCAACACCGGTGACTTATCGCCACAAGGACAAACAAAAACAACTGCGTTTAAAAAAGCATTTCCCGTGTCCTCCGAAACAAAATGATATTCTGATCCTTCTTCAAAAGAAAAAAGAGGGCTGTTTGTTTTTGAAATGATACTTACACAACCATCAATCGAGCCTCTTGTAAAATGATCTATTGTTCGAGAGTCCAATTCTTTTTGTTTTCTTTTTCCTCTTCTCACATAAAC
>JAHIOZ010000175.1 GCA_018894995.1 Patescibacteria group bacterium
AACAATGATAGATGATGTAAGAGGGATAATTGAACAAGGTATCCATTCTCTAAGTGATGCTCTCCCTGGAATCAGGAAACTTGCTTCCCATAAAGATTGGAAAAAACGCGAAGATGCAGCTACTGCCTTGGTAGAAATCAGTAAAAAGAAAGAAGATGATATTATCCGTGAAATGATAATCTGGGCTGGTAATAAGGAGCCTAATATCCGAAGAGCCGCCAGTGAAGGTTTAAGGGGTGTTGCCCGAAGAAATCCAGAGAAGATTTTACCTGTATTTGAAAAGCTAAAGACTGATGATAGCCTTTATGTCAAAAAATCGGTTGCTGCTCTTCTTAGAGCGATAAGTAAGAAGAATCCAGAATTTTTGTTGGATTTATGTAGAAAATGGGCAAGATTGAAAAACAAAAAAACCAACTGGATAATCAAACAAGGTATAAAGAAATTGTCAGAGGAACAACAAGAAGAATTAAACTCTTTATTGGGTGAATAAAATGGTAAATGAAATCCAGGTAAAATCAATTTTGAACAAGCATAAAAAGAGAGATGACTGGTTTCTGGACGACTACTCAGTAAATCCCTATTCTGGATGCTCTTTCAATTGTATCTACTGTTATATCAGAGGAAGCAAATACGGCGAAAATATGGCTAAGGGCTTATCAGTAAAAATAAACGCTCCAGAACTTCTGGAAAAACAACTTTCAAAAAGAGCAAAGAAAGGAGAATACGGCATCATTGCTTTGTCCTCCTCCACAGAACCTTACATGCCAATCGAAGAAAAACTAAAACTAACGAGAAAACTACTTGAGATAATTCTGAAATACAGATTCCCAGTCGAATTGGCAACAAAATCAAAACTTGTTTTGAGGGATTTAGATTTATTGAAAGAGATTGATAAGAACGCAATTTTACCCAATGATCTAAAAGTAAAACTGAAACATGGGACAATTATTTCTTTTTCCATTTCAACTTTAGATGAAAAATTAGCAAAGATTCTTGAACCCGGAGCACCAAAACCTATGGAAAGATTAGAAACAATGAAGAAATGTAAGGAAAAAGGATTTTTTGCAGGTCTATGTTTCATCCCAGTGTTGCCATTTTTATCAGATTCCGCAGAACAACTTGCCAAAACGATAAAAATTGTAAAAGAATATGGAGCAGATTTTATTTTTGTCGGGGGATTGACCTTGTTTGGTAAGGGTCCAGCAGATTGTAAGACACTTTACTACAAATTCTTGGAAAAACATTATCCTGAACTTGTGCCAAAACATAAAAGTTTATTTAGAATCTTTTTCGCGCCATCAAAAGAATACCAAAGACAACTTGAGGAGGGAACAAAAAGGTTGTGTGAGAAATATGGAATTAAAAGTAGAATCATTTAACAGCGGCTTCAGGGCGGAATTCTGCGTCGCTTCGCTTCTCGCCCTCACTTCGTTCGGGTCATATAACACGGGCTATACGGTTCGCTTCGCTCACCCAAATCGGCTTACGCCGACTTCGTATAGCCCGAATACGTTATATTCAATTTCGCCCTTCGCCCACCAAAAAGAAAGATTTAAAATAAGAACAATAATAACTGATTAGAGGAGGTTATTAAAATGATGATACGAGAAGACGCAAAAGGATTAATCATTGAACATGCAAATAAGTTTAAGTTACCTGAAGAAAAAACGCAAGAAATTCAAGACAAAAGAAAATATTTCCAAACCGAATTCTCTAAAGAAAAAATTACCAGTTTGGATAAGGATCACTTTTTTCAGGGTAAGGGTATAAAACAGGGTAATTTCACGTATGAGTTAGAGTGGAATTCTAAATGTCTCGGTGGCATAGGAGGAGGAAGCGTATATAAATTTGGGTATGAAGAAGATTTTGATAAAATAAAAAGATTGCTACTAAAATTACTCTCCGCCGAGAATTCAATTGAACAGTTTTATACTCATGATGGAGATTTAATCAAGTTTTTCAAAAGAGATCATAAAAGATGCTGATAATCTTAAAGGAGTTGCACGGACGTTTATAGGTAAGGTACTCTCAATATATTCACCAAAGTTTTTTATTAGTATTTTTGGTCACCAAGATATCTTTCTTGAAAAGATATACTCAGATTATAAACCTGAAACCTATGGAGTGGAACTCTACCTCAGAAACAATTATCTATTGATAGACACAAAAAACAAATATGCTTCTAATCTATCAAATGATGAATTTGCACATCTCCTTTATAAAATATTCGAATTTAAAAAAGCAGATGACCCTGAACCTCGACATGAAGAAGATGAATCAAATATAGAAGCTTTAGAAGTCCAACACTATCAAAGCCTTATTCATAGAAATTTTAATCATATTTTCAGAAGAAAGTTAGAATATTATGATCCTGAGAGACAAAATGAAAAGAGTGGCCATTTTGATACACAAGAAGTTGGTATAATGGACTTTCTAGCAATTGACCAAAACAAGGATTTAGTGGTCATCGAGTTAAAAAGAGAATCAACTGATCGAACACTTGGTCAAATTCTACGATATATGGGTTGGGTAAATAAAAATCTGTGCAAAAAAGATCAAAAAATAAAAGGGCTAATTATTGCAGAGAGTAAAGACAATAGATTAGAATATGCATTAACCGTTACTCCGAATGTTACTTTTAGAAGGATGAAATTAAATGTAGAAATTGAAGGCTCTACATCATAGAACATAATATCAAAATAAAAAGAATTGTAGGTGGGCTTCGGACGGAACTCAAAATTTTTCCTTCGGAACGTTGCACTAAAATTTTGCCCTTCGGAGAATGTAACACGGGCTATAC
This sequence comes from Patescibacteria group bacterium, assembly GCA_018894995.1. Lineage (GTDB taxonomy): Bacteria > Patescibacteriota > Minisyncoccia > Phycocordibacterales > UBA12079 > UBA12079. The sequence continues at coordinate 2,801 of JAHIOZ010000175.1, forward strand.
GGCTTCGCTGACGCTTCGTCTAAATCATCTATCGCTGACTTCGCATAGCTCGATTCCGTTATATGAAATTCCGAACCCCGCCTTTGAAAAAGGAAACTTATTTAAATAAATATAATTTAACTTATAAAAGGAGAGATTGCTATGAAAACTGAAATAAAAATCTATGAGCAAGGATTAGAAGAATACCCTATGAGTAGCATAATCCTGGGCAATGTCCTGATGCTTCTCTGGATTGTTTTAGGAACTCTTGGTTGTTGGTTATTTCATCCAGTGGTTGCTTGGATTTATCTTGTCTTTACAATAGTAATGGTCTTTATTGTTCTACGAAAATTGGTCTGTACCGATTGTTATTATTATGACAAGTGGTGTTGCATGGGTTGGGGGAAACTTTCCGCATTGTTTTTCAAAAAAGGCAGGATTGAAAATTTTCCTAACTCTCTTGGTTTAAAGCTTGCTCCTTTCACCTATGGCTTGTTAAGTTTAATTCCCCTTATTTTAATTATTATTTCTCTTGTTCAAAAATTCACTCTCTTTAAAATTGCTATATTATTACTCTTGTTTTCAATCTCTTTTTACAGCGGAGCAATTGGTAGAAAAAAATCCTGCGCAAAATGTAAAATGAGGTCAATCTGCCCGGGGAGTGCGGCAAAATGAGCGATAATGCGGATAAATCGCAAATCCAAGAAAGGATAAAGAAACTGCTTGAAAAAGCAGAGAAGCCAAAGGAATTTACAAAAGGATTGCAGGGACTCCTTAAATTTTATGTAGATAGAGCCGCGACAAAAAATTATCAAAGGATTATTCCTGATACTGGAAAGTTTTTTGGAGTTCCAATTCCTATCTTGAGAGTAATAGCTACCGAAATAGGAAAATTTATCCTGAAAAAACCAACAGAAGCAAAACTTTTGTTAGAAACTATCTGGAATGAAGGCTCTTTTGAAGCAAGACAGATAGCAGGGAAATGCTTGGAGAAATTTGGTCCGAAAAATCCAAAAGTTTGTTTAGATTTTATCTCTTCAGTATTACCTAATCTCGATAACTGGGCTAATTGTGATAATCTTGTTATGTGCGGAGTAGAACCAATAGTTTATCAGAGACCAGAACTTGTTTTACCACTTTCCGAAAAATGGATTAAGGATAAGAATAAATGGATTAGACGTTTTGGAGTGGTAAGTTTACGAGGATACAAGAGAATCCAAATAATAGATAAAGTTTTCGGGATTCTTGATCTGGTCATGGAAGACAAAGACAAAGATATAAAAAAGGCAGTCTCATG
>JAHIOZ010000178.1 GCA_018894995.1 Patescibacteria group bacterium
CCCATCTTTTGAAAACGGGTGAAATCCTGTTGTGTTGCATAGGTCCAGGCCAGCAGGCGGCCGGTGCTGCCCACATCATAACCCAGATCGAGCCGCTGGGTGGTGAAGGTCTTGTCACCGCCGTCATCCTCGGCATTGACTGCCTGGTGGCGGGAGGCGTCCTCGTCATCGAACTGGTATTCGGGAATGTAACCCGGCGCGTCCCATTCGGAGCGGTGCACCCGCATGGAAACGGCGGTGTCCAGCCTGGGCGTGATCTGCCAACCGAAACGAGTGCTGAAGTTGCCCCGCTGCCATGAGGAATTGTCCTGATAACCTTCAGTGGTGGCAAACTGCAGGGCGGTGTTGTTGTGCACCGAATCGCTGATGGCATGGCCGAAGGCGGACTGGATATCATAGGTGTCATAGGAGCCGCCAATGGCCTGGAACAGGTTGTATTCCCCGGTCTTTCTGGTGTGAAAGGAGATGGCGCCGCCCCGGGCGAAGTTACCGAACAGCGGGGAAGAGGGGCCTTTGTAGACTTCTACCCGGTCGATTTCCAGGGGGATGATGACGTTCATGTCCGCATAGCCGTCGGCATGGGATTCCCCTTCATTGAGCAGGATGCCGTCAATGGCAATGGCGGCGTCTCCGCCGTGGCCGGCATTGTTGAAGCCGCGGATGGAGAATTCATTGGCCACCCCGCCCTGGCTGTAATTGTGGATCTCGATGCCCGGCATCTCTTCCAGCACCTTTTCAGGCCGCAGCAATTTCAACTCGTCAAGGGTTACCGCGTTGATGACATTGACGGTGATGGGTTCGGTTGCCGCGGCGATGGCCTCGCCCTTGACCGTGATGTCATCAAGCACGATCGCATCCGCCAAGGCGGCAGACGGGGCGAGGACTCCAGTGGCGGCAAGCAGGGCCGGCAGCCATCCTTTCTTTCTCATCATTTTCATTTTTTCTCCTTAATGTGAATGTTTCAGCGAAGCAACGTTCCAACGCTCAAGCGTTTAAGCGTTGGAACGCTTGAACATTTTAACGCTGAAACGCTTGATCGGTTTGCCACAACAGCCCAAGGACAGAGCAAGCCGGGCAGCAGATGCGGCCATCCTGATCGAACAGAGCAGGGGGATTATGCGATTGGCACCATGGGCAACTGTGAGGCGTTTGCACCGCAGCCGGTGAAAGAACACGGCAGCGGATCTCGGTGATGTGGCAAAACCTTTCGAGATCATCCCTGATGATGCCATGGACCAAGGCATCCAATATCTCCTGATAACGGCACAGGGATTCCGGTGAACAATGCGGCAGATCATCCACGATGCACAGCAATTCCTGGGGAAGGGTAATATGTTTCCGAATCAGGACAACCTTGAGTACGGTTCCGGTTATCCGGTGAAAGAAGAGAATATCCCAGGGCACCGGCCGGGAGGGGATAATCACGTCCCCTTGTTTCGGATAACGGGCCAGAGCGCGCAGGGCGTTGATGGTGTCGGCGTATCCGGTGGCAGCGATTCGCACCTGATCAAGACCGTCGAAAAAATCCATGGCCTGGCGGGCCAGCCGCCAGCCCACGGCCAGTTCCGGGCTCAGCCAGCCACAACGGGCAGCCAGGGCCGACAGTTCAAGGGGAACAAGCATCATGGACATGTGAGTCTCCTGTTAAATGTTCAAGCGTTCAAACGTTTAAGCGTTGGAACGTTGGAACGCTGAAACGTTGTGTCGCTCACCCCCCGGAACGCCCACGCGCCAGGGTAAAAACAATGGTGATCTCCATGTTGCGCATGCCGGACAGCAGGGCGGCCGGCGGCGGGGGGAGCGGCGATGCCTCGCGCACCGCCGTCAGCGCCGCCTGATCAAGCATCTCCCGGCCGGAACTGTTTCTCACCGCAAGCAGCTGCGCCTCGCCCCCGCTCGTCAGGACAAAGCCGATGGTCACCTCCCCCTCCAGCTGTTTCATGCGCGCACTGAGCGGATATTTCTTAAATTTTTCAATCCGCTGCCGGATGAGGGCGAGATAGTTGCGGACGCTATCCTCTGCCGGTTTCGTCTCAGCCGCCAGCGGCGAAGCAGGCATGGCTTGGGCAACCTCGTCCCTGGCGACCTGCTCGGGAGGAACATCGTATTCCGGCATTGCCGTGACCTCCGGAGGTGGGGCGGTAACCGGCTGCTGCTGTGGGGCAACAGACTTAATCGGCTCCTCCGGCGGCAGCGGCTTTGGTTGAACCACAATCTTTTTGGCGTGAGCGGGCTTGACGATTGCTCTTTGTGGCTCTTCTCTTTTCTGCTCCGGCTGGGTCGGTTTTGCAAGCGGGGCCGGGCGGGGTATCTCCTCCATGGTCAGCTCGATCAAGCTGGTCTTTGTCGCATGATAGGCATCCGACATACAGAGCAGGGCCGTGGCGTGCAGGACAAAAGAGGCACCGATCAGGCCATGCAGCAGCCGGTTTGGTTTATCCTGCACGGCTGTCCACTCGTTGCTAACGGTTGCCATCAGAAATCTTTTTCCGTGGCCAGGCTGAGCCTTTCGGCCCCGGCAGCCTTGGCCAGATCAAGGGC
>JAHIOZ010000118.1 GCA_018894995.1 Patescibacteria group bacterium
AAATTATTGAAAATAAAGCTGATTTTTTGTTGTCTCCTGTAATGGTTCAGAGTTATATTCCTAAAAAAATTGAACTTCGTGTTACCATCGTGGGAGAAAACATTTTTACTTGTGCTATTCATTCTCAAAATAGTGAAAAAACCAAGTATGATTGGAGAAGGTATGATTTTGAGAATGTTAAACATGAAGAATATCAACTCCCAGTCAATGTTCGCGGTAAAATTCTGGCATTTATGAAGAAATGCCGATTAAACTTCGGTGCAATAGATATGATTCTTACACCGGATAACGAGTATGTTTTTTTAGAAGTTAACCCAAGTGGTCAATTTGGTTGGATAGAAAAATTAACAGGGATGCCAATAGCTAAGTCTATTGCTGAATTATTAGCAAATCCTCCAAGTTAATTTTTTGAAAAGGATTTTTGTTTTTTTAACCCCAGTACTTTTTGTGCCGGGGTTATTTTTATTCAAAGAATATCTATACATTCACAGGCCGAAGTAGTTTATTGCTCCTTGTTTTTTTTGAATGTATCTTTACAAATTGTTTATTATATGATATACTTTTATATAGAAATTGGAGCTCTTTGTGAGCGTTGCTATATAAAATAACTCGACTTTGAGGAGAATACCATGGGCGTTAAAGATAAGAAAATAAAAGAGTTGGAAAAAGAAATTGAGAAACTTCGGAGTTTGGTTGTCACCGACGAACTAACTGAAATTCTAAACAGGAGGGGTTTTTGCGAAAAAACAGAGGTTTTTTTTAAAGAAGCTTTTTTTGTTAAGAAAAATCATTGCGCAAAAAGAAAATTTTTTGTCGATGATTTGTCTATAATCTTCGCGGATATAGACAACTTCAAGTTAGTTAATGACACCCACGGGCATTTTGTTGGTGACATTGTTCTTCAATTGGTTGCTAAATTAATTGAGGAAGAAGTCAGGGATATTGATGTGGTGGGGCGATTAGGCGGGGAAGAGTTTGTTGTTGCTTTAATTGGTGCATCAGAGGAAGATTGTTTCCATATTGCCGAAGAAATTAGGGGAAAGGTAGAGGAAGCAAAATTTATTCCTGATATCGAAAATTTGAAGGTGACCTTGAGTTTAGGGGTCGCCTCAATTAAAAAGACTGATTCAAAACAGCTTTTTGATTTGATCCGATGTTCGGATCACGCCATGTATGAGGCAAAAAAAAATAGGGGGAAAAACAATACGGTTAGATATTCTGAAATTTCAGGATATCAATCATAATTTTTTTTGTTTTCTTCTTTCTTTCCGTAGATAGCAAAGGCTTGTTTTTTTGAGAAATCAAATAACAGGCCTTTTTTTATTTCCTATTTTAATTTTTAAAATAAAACAAAACAAAAAATCCACAGTAACCGGAGCACTGTGGATTTTTTTTGCGGATAAATAAATGGTAAATTTGGTTGAGTTGATGAGGGTCATTGCTTTTAAACAGTAAAAAGCATAGTATTGTTTGTATCAGGCAACATTTAATATAAATTAATAAAAATATAATATATAAATAATTATGGATAATTACAATAACAAAAGAAAAGGTGGTGGTGGAAAGAAATTTGGCGGAAGCAGAAGTTTTGGCGGTGACCGCGGTGGTGATCGTGGAGGAAGCAGGGGATTTGGAGGTGACCGAGGCGGAAGTAGAGGATTTGGTGGAGGAAGAGATGGAAGTCGTCCGGAGATGCACAAGGCAACATGTAGTGATTGTGGAAACAGTTGCGAAGTACCATTTCGACCAACAGGTGACAAGCCGGTTTTTTGCAGTGATTGTTTTAAAAACAAAAGAGGGGATGACTCACAAAGTTCCCGAGGAGGAGACAGAGATTTTGGCGGAAGAAGTCCAAGACCTCGTTTTGACAGCAAACCGTCATATCAAAGTGACCGTGGAAAAGAATCTGTAAATTACAAAGTGCAATTTGATATGTTGAATACCAAATTAGATAAAATTATTAAGGCATTAAATATTGCAGTTTCTGAAGAAAAAAAGGAAGTTGCATTGCCAAAATTTGAAAAGTCCGAAAGAGCTCCAAAAAAAGAAAAAAAAGAAGTTGATACTGTCGCTCTGAAAAAAGCGATTGAAAAAACAAAAGATAAAAAACCGGTTGCAAAAAAGAAGACAGCAGGGAAGAAAACGACAACGAAAAAGAAAAAATAATTCAGGGAACAAACAACAAGCACAATAAAATAAATTTAAAAACTCAAAATAACATTCTTACATTCTGCAGAATGTAAGAATGTTATTTTAGTAAAACGAACAAAAAAGTGGTTTGCGAAGCAAACCACTTTTTCGTTTTAATTTTTTTTAATTTTCTGTCAATAAACCATTATAAAGAAGTGCATCCAAGTTTCTCCAATTCTTTCGTTAATTCTTTTTTATTATGCCGAGCTTCCCATTCCAATTCGCTGGAAGCATAATGGGCGGTGTTATAATTCTCTCCTTTTTCCATTTTTAATCTTTCATTTAATTCGTGAAGCAAAACAAACGGTTTTTCTTGTTCTGTGATATCGTTATCCAACCAGATTTCGTTTTTGGGGACATAATCGTAAACAAAGTCGTGTCCGCCTTCCGTAAATTCAATATCAAGAAAATCTCTTACCAATCGCCCGTCAACAATCCAAATTTTAATTTTGTTTTTCATTTCCTTTAACAGTTTAATATGAATTTTTTCATTTAATTGTTTTTTGTTCTTTATTTTTTTCGCATCGCCTGTTTTTTTTCTTTCCGATAACTCTTTTTTTTCAGCTACATCGCAAGCATCATTGTAAGAATACCCGATTTTCATCAGTTTCCATTCTATAAGCAAGTGGTCAATAAAAAAATTCTTTTCATCCGGCACCGCTTCTTTGTCCAGCCAAAATTCATATTCCGGAATGATTGGATGACGAAAATGTTGCCCGAAATTTGTGAATTCTTCATCCAAGTCGCGTCGTACCACTGCTCCGTTTACAATCCAAATTTTGATTTTTCCTCTTTGCTCGATTTGTTTTATATAAAAATTTTCTTTCATAAATTTAAAAATTGTTAAGTTAAGTTAAAGATTTTAGTTTTTTATATTCCCTGTTAATTAACCAGATTATAATTAAATCTATAATAATTATAAACATTAGAACAGAGGAAAGAGTGTGTGAAAATCGATATATTTTATAAAGTATAAATATACCAATAAGGTAGATGCTGACAGGGAAGGCCCATAATTTGTGTTTGAGTAAGTTTATTGAAAGTAAAATATCTATGACCCCCCAAAATATCAGATATAAGGCCAGGAAATAAGTTACACTAAAAGAAAAATGGTGAAGGACAGGGTTAGCTATTTGGATTAAAAAATCGTTAGGGTCTTCAACTATTTCATAACTCATTATTTTATAAAAAATGTCTGACAAGGGCGTCCCTATAAAGAGAAATAAAGTAAAACCAAGCGCCAAGCGAAGGAAACCATAAAATATTCTCCACATCATTCCGAAGCGGAAAAATAAATCGTAAATATCATCATTATTTTTAATTGAAAATAGTTTTATTGGAGCCACATATAAATTATATAGTGAGTTTTAAAATTCCACCAGACTAATACTTTTGTGGGCTCCCGACACCCACATAGTTTGAAATGTTTTCGCTGGTTTGTCTATCTATGTAAGCTCTTATTGACATGGCAGTCTGAATTGATCAATTTTTGTTGGCTATGTTTTATTTGTGATCTTAATTTAAGTAGTGTAAAACAACCAAACACTGACATAATTCCTGTGATTATAAAAGTAATGTTAAATCCAAAAACTTGTGCAATACCGGCACCCAGTGTACTTGAGATTGCCATACCCAAACCGGTAAGTGTTGAATATAAACTCCACTCAAAACTTTCCCTGTTTTTATCCAAGTGAGTACTCCAAAGACCAATCCATGTTGAATATTCTATTCCGCTCCCAATTCCATACAAAATTTGGGCTAGAAAAATATAATAAATATGGTGAGAAAAGATATATATAAAAGGAACAGAAGCAATTATTATGGTACCAACTACCAGCCACTTCACATCATTTTCATCATTGTTTTCGTCAACATGTTTTGAAAAAAACAGTTGAACAATTGATTTGGTTATAAGAAATAAACTGCTGGCAATACCGGCTGTAAATAATGTCCCACCGATAAGATTATCTTTTATAAAAACCGCTAATATCGGATTGATTAAACCAAAACCGGAGGCGACAAAAATATCCGAAAGAATCAATAATTTTATTGTAGAATTAATTTTCATAGCCATA
>JAHIOZ010000119.1 GCA_018894995.1 Patescibacteria group bacterium
AAAAAGATTAAAGCAATTTTTGGATTCTTTTGACACGATAGAATCAGTGAATTTTTACAACGGATACCTCGAAGGAGATGCAAGATCCGAAAAGGAAAAAAAGGAGGTTGAAAACAGCAAATATACACTCAGAACTAAACCTGTGAAGATTATGAATTTTTCGATTGACACTTCCAGTATTTCAAAAGATTCCACAGCACTTCTTGACCAATTTGTGAGAAGGTCTCTTCTTCGTAAATATGAAATCGGTACAATCGAATACCTTAATGAACAGTTTGGGGATATGAATAAAAAAGGAATATTTTTCATACAAGACAGAAAATGCAATTTTGATGTTGAAATAGGGGTTGATATGTTGATTGATTCTGAGAGAAATAATGCAGAAACTTTTGTTTTATGGAGTGGTGATAGCGATTTTGCCGATTCAGTTGAAAAATTAATGAGTGCCGGTAAAAAGGTGTTTTTGTTTGCCACTGCGCGAAAAGTATCCAGAGAATTATCCGCTTTGCGAGACAAGGGGCTTTTAATTTTTGATATACAGAAAATAAGAGATTTTATTTGTTGGAACAGGGAAGTGGAATGCAAAGAGGATCCCAATAAAGGGACCCCCAAGCTCTAGATTTAGTGATCTTTTGATCAATTTAAATGTAGCAAAAATATGAAGGAAAGTCAATTTGTCGGAGTGTTAACAACTTGGAGTATATTTTTTTCAAAAAGTGTTACAATTTAATTATTCAGTTGTGTTAGTTGAAAGTTTTTAGTTTTTAGAATAACGAATTTTGGCAGAGCCAAAATTCGTCTCTTTCAACTTTCAACTTTACAAACTTTTGTCCTATTTACAAAAAATCACTCAATGGTAAAATAAGAGTATAAAAAAAGGAAAAATAATCTTTGTTTAGTTACAAAAATGACAATTCAAGAATTCATAAAAAAAAGAAAATACCTCGTGTGGTATGTAAAAAATCCGGAAAAACTCAACAATGAAGCGATTGTTGAGGCTGTTTTAAATTATGGTGATTGGGACGATGTTCAAAAAATGATTAAAATTTTGGGAATGAAAAAGGTGGCAAAAATTTTTAAAGAAAAAACAACAGGCAAACGATGTAATTATCATATGAAGACTAAAAATTATTTTAATTTATTTTTTAATAAATATGCAAAACAATAAATTAAAAAAAGAATTACACCCTGAAATTCTTACCAAAGAACAAAAAGAATTGTTGCCTTTGGTTAAGAAATTTTACAAAAAATTCGGATTGGTCGGAGGAACGGCAATTGCTTTGCATATCGGACACAGAGAATCAATTGATTTTGATTTGTTTTCTTACGAAGAATTTAAAAATGTAAATATTAAAAAACAGATTGCAAGAGAAAACAAAATTGATAAAATGATAAGAGATGAAAGCGGACAATTTACGCTTATGATCAATGATGTTTTGTTTACTTTTTTTAATTATCCTTTTGAGATAGATTACGAAACAGATTTTGATAATACATTGAAAATTCCTTCTCTGTTAACTCTTGCGGCGATGAAATTGTTTGCTTTGGGAAGACGCGCAAAATGGAAAGACTATGTTGATTTGTATTTTATAATAAAAAGTTATCATTCTCTTCCTGAAATTATGAAACACGCAAAAAAGATTTTTAAAAACGAATTCAACGAAAAGATTTGTCGTGAACAACTTGCATATTTTAAAGACATAAACTATTCGGAAGAAATCGTTTACAAAAAAGGATTTGCCGTTTCGGATAAAGAAATTAAAAAATCTTTGGTTGAGTTTTCGCTTTCGTAGGTTATAAAGAATTTTTTACAAAGATGAAGTTTTAAAAGGAATTCGTCTCTGCGAGTCGTTTGACCGAAAAATTTTAAGAAAAAATGACAAGTCATTTTTTTCTTAAAATTTTTCGGTCAAACGACACGGCAGTCCAGCGTCGTTTTTTTTTCTGGACTGCCACATCGTTTAAACCGAAAAATTTTGTTAATTTGTCTTAGGGTGTCGGACAGCCTGTCGTGGCTGTCCGACACCCGACAATTAAAAAAATTTTCGGTTAAACGATTCGCAGAGACGAACTGCCGAAGGCAGTTCATTAACGAATTTTGGCAGAGCCAAAATTCGTCGTCATTCGTCGTTATGTCGTGTTTAAAAATTTTAATCACATTTGTATCCATTTGTATTATTAGTATAATTCGTATATTTGTATGTT
>JAHIOZ010000120.1 GCA_018894995.1 Patescibacteria group bacterium
CTGTACCTATTACAATTGTATTGGAAGGAACATACCATTTGGTAAAAGCATTAAACAAGATGCGTCGATTTATCCTTTTAACACTCCTTGGCGTGCCGGCGCTAAAACTTCTCAGGGGATTATTTTTGCGCCACAAAAGATTACACAGCGCAAAATACGCATTATGCCTATCGTTGTTCTCATGCTCCACAATCTCGTTACATATTATTTCTTTTTCCTTTTTAATTTTATCTTTGGGAAAAATAGGATGCAAATAAACATCAAACAATAGGTCACAAAGTTCATGAAAACGAGTATATACCGCCTCCCCAAAATAAGTTATGCCTAATTTCGCTGTATAAGCGCCGAAATTAAGCAAAGAATGGCTTGTGGCGATATTAATATCAACTGATTGCCGGAGTTTTGTTCCTGCGAAAGCCATATGCTCCACAAAATGCCAGAGTCCTTTGTGTTCCGGAGGGTCATACGCAGAACCAATCCCAACTTCCACGGCAACACGCACTCTTTTTGTACAGGGAAGCCTTTTTGTAATAATCCTTAATCCATCTTCTCGAATTGTTTCTCTTAGGGAATCGGAAGCCATCATGAACCGCCTTTTACGGCCTTGGACCATATAATTTTGCATAGGTTAATTTTGTTTCCCCCTCAACCACGTCTTCTATAAATTTCATATTATTTTTTAAATCGCCCTTCCTGAAATGTTTGGTATGCAGTAATTCATGAATTATTATCATTCTTTTCGCTTCGGTGCCACGCTCTCTGTCAACCAAAATTAATTTCCGCGGATCCAGCGCCAATCCTCCCATAGACGGAATTTTGCCGTGGCCAAAATGGCCAGCGAGATAATTGTGAGGAAACCTGCAGTGTTCAACATCATAAACTATCAAAGTTTCTATGGCATCTTTCAGTGTCAAAGGCTCCAATGTTATTTTTTCTTTTTTGGCAGAACGACGCTTTGGTGATTTTGTCATTTTTTGCCTCCTTTTTGTCAAAGACCGTTCGTTTGACTAAATCTTTTTTTATGGTATCACGCCGGGCAAAAACCTATCAATATAGAACTTTTTATAAAACAAAAGATTGTCCGTTGCAACAAAAAGCCACCTTTCGGTGGCATAAAATCAATTCAGTTTTTTTACGTTAAACATAGTAGCTAGGACTTTCCATTTTTCAGTAATCCTTGCTTTACTTTTGCAAACAAGATCGTATTTTCTCTTTAATTCCTTTTTTTCAAAGACCTTTATTGATTTCCAGCCATAATTAATTACATTTTCTCCGTGAGTCCACGCGCCAAAACCAGAACACCATCTTTCTAGGGCCGATTTAATATTTTTCTTATTCCAGTCATTTGGAATTTTGAATATGGCTTTTTGATCAGTGCCTCTGTTGCTTTTTATCCAAAATAAAACATGTTTGATATTTTTTCTTTTTCCAGACATGCCAAGCGCCTCCTTTTTTAATTCCGATTCTAGTCTAAAGATAATATATTTATGCTTTTTTATCAACTTTTTGTTAGAACCGCCAAAAACCCCTTCCTTTTTTGCTGGTGGGTGGGAGAAAAAGCCCAAAATTTTTTCGGCGCGGAATTAGATTCTATTTATATTCTGATGCTATAATTTTTATATCTTTCGCCACTCCAAAAACAAATTTCAAATCTTTATCAGTGTATTTACGATCTATGTTTGCCAATCCGCCAATATGTAATTTATTTCTTAACTTCCGAACCTTATCTACGTTATCAAAAGTATTTCTTGTAATAATATTGTGGTCTAAGCAAAATCTGCTTACTGCAAAAAAGTCCAGATTATTCAACTTTTTAACTTCTTTTTTACGGATACCGGCAACAACTTCGCAAGATGAACCATCTGTCAATTTGTAAATAACTTTTATATCATTATATTTCCAAACATCTTTTAATTCTATTTCGGAATTTTTAATTTCTTTTTTTAACAACCACAAAAGCAAAGCCTCAATAATTGAGGCTGTATAAATGATGATTGTTTTTTTAAAACTGCTGCGAAGCACGCTTTTGTATTGGTCAGAGATTGTCGTCAATTCAACAATATGGTCAAAAACAACATCCAAATTTGTTCTAAGCGCTACATCATCAATAAAAGAAAAGTGGCTCTTCGTCATAACTGTACAAATATCTTATTTACTCAACATGCCCGACAATGAGCCGTATCCTTTTTTCTTTAAATAATTACCCAATTTCATATCTGAACGCACACCCAAATCAATACCATATTTTTTCTCAATGGTACTAACTTTTGTATCAGCTCTCTTCACAATAAATTTACCCTCTTTCGTTCGTGTTCTTTGATTTTTACTATTTTTTACCATGTTTTTATCATAACAAATACTACAACAAAATCAACTTTTTGTTAGAACCGCCAAAAACCCCTTCCTTTTTTGCTGGTGGGTGGGAGAAAAAGCCCAAAATTTTTTCGGCGGATTTTGGTTTTATTTTTTAAAAATTTTATAAATTGAAATTTCTTCTAAAAAACAAGTCTTTTTCCTCTTTAATCTTTCTATTTCTTGCTCAATTCTTTTCTTGCTTCTTTCTTCTTCTCCATGAGGATCGCCAAGGGTTATTTCGTAACATCCTCTTATTCCATCTATCACTTTTCCATCCAACTCTTTTTGCTTGGTCTCAATTTCTTTATTAATTTTTGGTATTTTCTTGGCAAGAATAAAAATCTTAACATATACATAAACAAGGCCAGCCAAAGCTACAGCAGAAAATAAAAATAAAGAAATATTTTTGATTACTCCTAAGTTATTAAGAAAAAAGTCAACCATAAAATTATTTCTTCCAGTCCTCCAAAATAATTTTGCTTCCGGATTTACGGACCTTGATTTTTTGTCGTTCTTTCCAGCCGAACTCTTTCATCATCTCAATTGGCAAAGTTAAACCAAGGCTTCTGCCTCCGCCCATTCGCGTCAATTTCCTTATATTTTTTTCTTCTAATTTTCGTCTAGCCATGTTTTTAGTATAACATTTTTGCTACCGAATTTAATACTGAATTAATTAGGGAGCAGGTGTTTAAATTTACAGTGCTTCTATCAACTTTATTATGAAACTTGACATGTGGATAACTTTTTGCTTAGATACTGGCAATTATATCAGTCCTTCGGTACAATATAGTTAGCTGATTTACCATGTGTAAAAACAGTAACAATGCCGTCTCTTATGAGGCGGTATTTGCTTTTTTATTATATTTTTCGTATTCTTTTTTCCATTTTAATTTCGTCTGTTCTGTGTAAGGATAGTACGCCGTCCATGGCAATACATAATCTTTTTTCTTTCTTAAAACAACCAAATATTCCCAATCACCATAGCAAAGACAAATGTTATTTTTAGACCTCCTTGTGTTTTCCCAAAATCTTACACTTTCATTGATATTATTTTCCATAATAGGTTTTGGCCATCTTATTCTTTCGCATCTTCTAAAATCAGGAAGTCTTTCATCTTCCTTTTTTCCCTCAGAAATAAAATGCCAAAAAGTAGCCTCCTTGTTCTTAAATTTTGGATGTTTTTTTAAGCCCACTCTTAATCCCCTAAAATTTTTTAGTCTATTGTGAATAAAATCTTCTTTAAAATAACCATAAAGAGCTTCTTCGTATTCTGCCCAAATATTATTATGATCTTCAAATAAAATTATATCTGGAAGCCATGCCAGTTTGTCTATCATAATAAATTGCTATCACTCTTCCAGTAAAAAATATTAAATTTTTCTTCACTCGGCAGGGTTGATTTGATTAAACCATACCCAGAACGTTTTTTAATTTGTTCTACAAGTGTTTTCTTTGAGACACTTCTTGTGTCACTTCTGTTAATAAACTGCAGGGCACCTAAAAGTAAATCTGCTATTTGCAAAACATTAACTTCGTGGGAACGAACTTGCTGAATGTTTTTTAATATGCTTTTGTCAAAATCGTAAATATTATTACACAAAATTTCTTGTAACTTCCTTACTTTTTCTTGGCTTTTTGTGTCTTTAATATCTAAATAAATAAAGTAATCATTGCCTGGTGAAATTATCTTACCTAGTAAAGTAAAATACATTTTATAATACCAATCATCATGTTCTTGTTTAAATTTAGCATGATCCAAAATATTTTTATCAATCATTACTGCCCTAAAGCTTAAATCGTCATTGTCAAAAAAATAATCAATAATATCTTGGTAAAATAATTGTTTAGCAGGTGAAACTTTAGTCCATTTAATCTCAAAATTAGGACTTAACCCATGTCTCCTTTTTATTGCTCTGATTCTTTCATTTATTTTTTCCGCTTCGTTTTTTGGACACCGAACCAACCCTAGCCCCATAATTTTTATTGAGCTATGTTCTAAGTGATTTGTTTCGTCACAATATGTATTGTAAGTCATGTGATATAAAAACTCCTTATTCCGACCAAGTTAACAAAAACTCATCTTCCTCTGTTTTGTTGAATTCAAATAAACAATCCCCGCCCTCTCCATTATTCCATTCTTCAACACTAATCATATTTTCATCTTTTAAACAATCAACTGTAGCCAGGTCATTTGCAGTGGCTATTTTATTGATTTCATTTTCAGAATAAATCTTATTTTTATAAAAAATCTTTTTCATATTTCAAACAATAGTATTCCAAGAAATTTGGGTTATCGTTGTTTCTATTCTATTAAATTTCAATTTGCTATTTAACGGATTCTGAAAATAATCATGAAAAGGAATTTCCTTAAAATTTTTAACAACAAATAGAAAATATCGTTTTCTTAACAATTGAGCAACTGAATATTCCTTATTCGTCAAAGCAATGTTGCCACTTGAACTATTTAAACCCTTAACTTCCACGCCTAAAAATTCTTTATTTTGAGCACAAAGTTTAAAATCAAATCCGCAGCCATGCTTTGTTGTGTCTTCAATTAAATAATCTTTGAACAAATCAATTTTAATATAATTTTCTTTAAAATAATATTCCGCTGCCTGACCTGTTATAAGTCGTTTGGCAAAAGAACTTTCCTTGTCTTCTTTTTTAGCAACTTGCTCCATTAAGACATCTATCTCGTGATTTTCATAAATTATCTCTTTTAGTAAATTTGAAAAATTTCTTATATCCAAATCTTTGAAGGAATTATAAACATCTTTGCAGTATTGCCTCATTTCTCTTTTGTGCCAGCCCTGCCTTTTGTTTGGAAAAACAGGATCAAACTCGTCTCTATAATTCTTAACAGAAGCCGGTTGAACTTCTAGGGCAAGTCCAATAACATTAAAAGCTTCTGTAAAATTATCAAAGCCAAGATACTTTAAACCTCTTTCACTAAATTTTGACAAAAACAAACCAGCTAATATCGACTTTTCTCTAAGCGACAATTTTTGCATATTTTTTATAATTAAAAATCTGGCAAATCATTTGTGTCAATTTTCGTTAAATCGCCATAATTTCTTTCTTCTTCGCCAAAAAATTCTCTGTACGTTTTTTCAGCGTTTTTGTCTATTTCAGAAAAACCGACGCATCGCATTCCTGAATTTTCAAGGCCAAGACGTCCGCCGCCAATCCCAGCGCAAAAATCCATAAATTTTAAACTACCACTTTTTTGTTGTTCCATATATTTTATTTATATCTTTATATTACCAAAAAATGGCTTTTAAAAAAACTTGCCAAGGGAGTAAAATTGTCGCCCGCGCTGGGTGGTGTGGGGCAAAGGCGACACCATACATCCGCTGGAAAATGGCTCAAAACAAAGGTTTTTGGGTTCCTTAAATCTCCTTATTTTAAGCCGTTATTTTGCCTATTCTATAAGAATCTACCTCGATTTGCATAGAATACCCTAATCTGTGCGATATCCGATATCGCACAGATTAGAAAACCTAACTGGTTTTGATATAGTTCCCTCAAAAAAACGAAGAAATACACCTTTTGTGATATCTGATACACAAACCCTAAGCACTAATATCTAAATCCTAAACAAATACAAAATCACAAATTCAAATGTCACAAACATTTTGAGTTTAGAATTTTGGATTTTGATATTATTTAGAATTTAGCGCTTAGGATTTAGAGTTTTTGCAAGCAAGCCGAGCTAAGCTCGGTGGGCATGTTTTAGGAAGGTGGTATTTCGGAGTTTTTTTGTTGTCTTGTGCGAACAGCGGGAATCGGACCCCGGTCTGTAGCTTGATCCCGAAGAAAGTTTTGCTTATTTATGCGGAATATGGGAGTCGAACCCATTTTTCTAGCTTGGGAAGCTAGCGTTGAGCCGTTCAACTAATTCCGCAAAATTTTTCGGGGGAAACTCGCATTCATCCCGGGGCGACTTTTATTTAAAATTATTAATAAATATGTAATCGCCCGTTGAAAGC
>JAHIOZ010000121.1 GCA_018894995.1 Patescibacteria group bacterium
AAAGATTCAAAAAAAGCCGTTTTCACTGCCAGAGATATTGTAAATGATTGGGACGAGGAAAATATTGCCGATGTTTTGTTTGGTTACGGAGGTGAAAAGTTTTCCCGAAGAATTGCCAAAAACATAGTTGAGGCGAGAAAAGAAAAACCGATAGAAACAACATTTGATTTGGTTGAAATTATAGAAAAATCAATACCGAGTAAGTTTAAAAACAGAGCGAAAATTCATCCGGCGACAAAAACATTTCAGGCATTGAGAATTGCGGTGAATGACGAACTCGGGGCGTTAAAAGAGGGATTGGAAAAAGGATTTGACGCTTTGGCTCAAAACGGGAGAATGGCAGTCGTTTCTTTTCACAGTTCTGAGGACAAAATCGTTAAAAATTTTATGAGAGATAAGAAAATTGTCAGGGAGGGAATTTTGATTTTTAAAAAACCTTTGATTCCCAGCCGAGAGGAAATAATAAAAAACCCCAGATCCAGAAGCGCGAAGTTGAGGGTTATAGAGAGAATATAATCCGAATGCCCCGAATGTTATCCGAATGACCCGAAAAAAACGAACAACACGAATATTTTAGTCGTCGTCTTTGCGAGATTTTGAGCGAATTTTTTAAAAAATTATTGAAGAACAAATCTGATTTTTCTAATTCGCTTCGCTCATAAGAAAAATAATATGGAGAAAATTACAAAAACAATAAATAATATAAGTTATTTTGAAAGAAAACTTTTCTGGGTGTTTTTGGCTTTCTTGGTAAGTTTCGCTATTTTATACGGATATTTTGTTAACCAAACTATTTTAAATATTGTTGAGAGAAAAGGAATGGAAGATAAAATTGTTGTTTTGGAATCTGAAATAAGTGAATTTGAATTTGATTATATTACTTTGAAAAATAATACCAATCTTGATTATGCTTATTCGGTTGGTTTTAAAAATGTTTCAGATATAAAGTTTGCCTCACGACGATTACCAAGTCAGGGTTTGTCTGTCAATTTACCAAATTAATTACTTATTATTTAATACTTGCTACTCGCTACTTCATTATCATTGGCAACCACATGAAAATTTTAAATTTTTCCAGATTAAATGTTTTGTATGGAGCCATTTTGTTTGTGGCTTTTATTTTAATTGGTCGCTTGTATTTTCTTCAGATTGTAAACGGAGAAAGTTTCAGTGATGAAGCTGACAGACAATATGTTAATCCAAATCAAAAAATATTCAGTCGCGGTTCAATTTATTTTAAATATAAAAATGGTGATTTGTTTCCCGCAGCAACTTTAAAAACCGGCTTTACTCTTGTAATGAACCCAAAATTATTGGAAAATCCGGAGGAGGCTTACAAGAAATTATCTGGAATTGTTGAAATTGATATGAACGCTTTTTATAATAAAGCAAATAAAAAAGATGACCCTTATGAACAAATTTTGGATCGAGTCAGTTTGGAAACCGGTCAAAAAATTGAAGATTTGAATATTGAGGGAATTAATCTTTACAGACAAAGGTGGAGATTTTACCCGGGTGGAAAGTTGGCTTGTCACACCGTTGGTTTTTTGGGTTTTAAAGGGGATGTTTTGGAAGGACGCTATGGAGTTGAAAGATATTATGATGATTTATTACAAAGAAAGGATGGTAATTTATATACAAATTTCTTCGCAGAAGTTTTTTCAAACATCAGCAGTTCTTTACATAAAGAAAATAGAGAAGGGGATATTATTTTAAGTATTGAGCCGTCAGTTCAATCTTTTTTGGAATCTGAGGTTTTAAAAATATCTGAAAAATGGAAAACTGAATTAGTTAATGGTGTGATTATTAACCCAAAGAATGGGGAAATTTATGCTTTGGCAACCTATCCTGATTTTGATTTAAATAATTACAGTCAAGAAGATGTTTCTGTTTTTTCAGATCCTTTCGTTGAGAATGTTTACGAAATGGGTTCTATAATTAAACCTTTAACTATGGCGATAGGATTAGACACCGGAGCTGTCAGTGCTGAAACAACTTACGATGATAAGGGATATCTAATACTTAATGGGTCAAAAATTTCAAATTATGATGGAAAAGGAAGAGGGGTTGTAGAAATGCAGGAAGTTTTAAATCAATCTTTGAACACTGGGGTTGCATTTGTAGCTAATCAAGTGGGAAAAGAAAAGATGGCAAAGTATTAGATATCCCTT
>JAHIOZ010000122.1 GCA_018894995.1 Patescibacteria group bacterium
AATTACAAAATTAAAAATTCACATATAATTATTCTTCCAATAATGTTAAAATATAAGAAACAAACATAAAAAATTTAAACCATATAAAATAAAATGCCCAAACAATCAGCCACACAAGATTTTGTTCCTGTAAAAGAAATAAGGGACGGAATAATAATATTAAAAGACGGTTCATTAAGAGCAATCATGATGGTTTCTTCTTTGAATTTTTCTTTAAAATCATCTGATGAGCAAGAAGCTACTTTGGGTCAATTTCAGAATTTTTTAAATTCGTTGGATTTTTTTGTTCAAATTTTTGTTCAATCCAGAAGGTTGGATATAAGACCTTATATTGCAATGATGGAAGAAAGAAAAAAAGAGCAAACAAACGAGCTTATTAAAATTCAAACCCGAGAATATATTGAATTCATTAAAAATTTTACAGAAAATGTGAATATTATGTCAAAAAACTTTTTTGTTGTTGTCCCTTATCACCCTGCTGTAATTACTAAAGAAACAAGCAAATCATTTTTTAGCAAAAAACAGGAAAAAACTTCTTTTACAGATGAATCGTTTGAAGAAAACAGATCACAATTGGAACAAAGAATCAGTGTTGTTGAGCAAGGATTAGCGAGAGCCAGTCTTAGATTGGTGAGATTAGGAACAGAAGAAGCAATGGAATTGTTGTATAAAATATTCAACCCGGGCGAGTTGGAAAAACCGATTCAAATTAACTAAACGAAGTTTAGTTAATTTGAAAATTATAAATTTACATAGAGTATAATAATAAAAAGTTATGTCATTTTTGGATAAAATACTGGGAAAAAAAGAAGAAGTTGAAATCTCAACAATTTTGCCTCAAGAAATTTATGAAGCCGGTGTTTTGGAGTTGAAAGATATAATTGCTCCCTCGGCTTTTAAAATATCACCGAAAGAAATAAATTTGGGGGGAAAAGTCGCCAGAACTTTTTTTGTCATCTCTTATCCAAAATTTATTTCTGACAATTGGTTTTCCCCTGTTATTAACCTGGACAAAGAATTTGATATCTCAATATTTGTTCACCCGATTGAAACTTCAAAAATATTAAGACAATTTCAGAAAAAAGTGGCGGAAGTTCAGAGTCAAATTATGTCTCGTGAAAAAAAAGGAATAGTGAGAGACCCTGGACTTGATGCCGCTTACAGAAATCTTGAAGAATTGAGAGATAAACTTCAACAAGCTCAAGAAAAACTTTTTGATGTCGGTATTTATATAACAATTTATGGAGATACTCTCACAGAATTAGATAAAGTTGAGTCAGAAATCAGAGCTATTCTTGAATCTAAACTTATCTATGTTCGGCCGGCACTTTTCCAACAAGAACAAGGTTTTAAAAGTGCTCTACCGATAGGCGATGACCAATTAAAAGTTCATTCAAAATTAAATTCTTCGCCTTTATCTAGTATTTTCCCTTTTGTTTCTTCAGACCTAACTTCAGACAAAGGAATTCTCTATGGAATAAACAGACATAATTCTAGTTTGATATTATTTGACCGTTTTTCTTTAGCAAACTATAACTCGGTAACCTTTGCTAAATCAGGAGCTGGTAAATCTTATGCGGTTAAGTTAGAAATTCTTAGGTCTTTGATGTTTGATGTGGATGTTATTGTAATTGACCCAGAAAGAGAATTTAATTTTTTGGCTGAATCAGTGGGCGGGAGATATTTTGATATTTCTTTGTCATCACAACATCATATCAACCCTTTTGATTTGCCGGCTCCTCGCGAAGACGAAAATCCTGCAAATGTGCTCCGTTCCCAAATAATAAATCTTGTTGGTTTGTTTAGAATTATGCTCGGAGGATTAACTCCGGAAGAAGACGCTATCATAGACAAGGCAATTTCTGAAACTTACGCGCTTAAAGATATTACGGTAGATTCTGACTTTACAAATATAGACCCACCGCTCCTGTCAGATTTTGAGATGGTTTTATCAGGGATGGAAGGAACGGAATCTTTGGTTCAAAAAATATCAAAATATACGGTTGGAACATGGTCCGGTTTTTTAAACAAACCGACAAATGTTGATATTAACAAAAAATTTGTTGTCTTTTCCATCAGAGATATGGAGGATGAATTGCGACCGGTTGCGATGTATATCATTACTCACTATATTTGGAATGCTGTCAGGAAAGAATTGAAAAAAAGACTTTTGGTTGTTGATGAAGCTTGGCAGATGATGAGGTCGGAAGATGCCGCTTCGTTTTTGTTCGGAATGGCAAAAAGAGGAAGAAAATATTATTTAGGGTTGGCAACAATCACTCAAGATGTGGATGACTTTCTTAAATCACCGTACGGCTTACCAATTATAACCAACTCGTCCATTCAACTTCTTTTAAAACAATCCCCGACAACCATTGGGCTTTTGCAACAGACATTTAATCTAACTGATGAAGAAAAATATCTCTTGCTTGAATCTGATTTGGGAGAAGGTATCTTTTTTGCCGGATTAAAACATGTGGCAATCAAAATCATTGCTTCTTACACAGAGGACCAAATCATTACTTCCGACCCTTCACAACTGTTAGCCATCAAGAAAGCAAAAAAAGAATTAGCTGATGCATAAAATTTTTAATTTGGTATGTTATAATTATAATGAACTTTGAATTAAGAAAAGATATTTTGACAACAACGTTGTCGTCGCAAGCGACCCTAATTTTTCGGGCAAAGTAGTAGTGTAATTTAACCGGTGTCTTTGCGAGGAGGTGAGCCAAATTTTTTGAAAAATAAATTTGCAAAGCAAATTTATTTTTCAAAAAATTTGGCTCACCGACGTGGCAATCCAGCGCATTAATCCATCCGTCGTCTTCGCGAATTTTTTGGAGCAATAGCAAACCTAGTTGTCGTCTTCGCGAGAATTTTTTAGATGGAATAAATTATTTTTAGGGTGTCGGACAGCCCGTCGTGGCTGTCCGACACCCAAATAAAAAAATAATTTATTCCATCTAAAAAATTCGTGGCGATCCAGAGTAT
>JAHIOZ010000123.1 GCA_018894995.1 Patescibacteria group bacterium
CGGCAAATCAAAACCCGGAATATGACTCGGCAGTTGAATTGGCAGAATTTTTTCCGCAACCGACAAAATGTAATTACGGAAATTTAGAGAGATCCAAAGACCATTTCTAATCACAAAAAAATTATTTGGTTCAAAAAACCTTCTCTCCTCCATAAACATCTGGAGGTTTTGACGATTAATCTTGCCTGAAGCCACTTGGCTCCAGAACTCTTTCATTTGCTGAGCCGTCACATCAGACTCAGCGATGACTTTTTTATCAGCCATGGTCTTTTCTCCTTTTCTAAATTTTCCTCTTATTGAGAAACTGCCACAAACCATTATTGGTCATAGCCAAAAAATTTCATTTACTTTTTCACTTTTGGTGAATTAAGGTTTTTACAAAACCTTTTGGCTACAACCAATTTTAGCAAGCAATTTCGCAAGCGTTGAATCAAAGAACCTCACTTAAATTCTGCAATAATTATACACAATCGTCGGATTTTGTCAAGGGGTTGGAAAAGACGGATTTTGCGAAGCAAAATCCGTCGTTATCGTTTCATTTTTAATTTTAAATTGTCATTTTGATTTTTGATATTTGATTTTTGCATTTCCAAACTTCCACCCTTTTGGCACAAACAACGAATCTCTATTCTCCCCGTCCCACCCAATTTCACCGTTCACCACCAAATTAGTAACATACGACTGCCAACCGTGCTCAATTTTATTTACTCTTTGAGCAAGAGTTTCCGGCGTGTCGTCTTTTCTGATCCAAACCGGATATTCAAAAAATACCGGGCCGTCGTCATAAACTTCAGTAACAAAATGCATTGTAACAGCCGAAAAGTTCACCTCCCCTCTTTTGTAAGTTTCAATCGTCGCTTCGTGAACAAAATGTCCATACATTCCGTTTCCGCCAAATTGCGGAAGTCTCCCCGGATGAATATTGATTGTTTTTTGCGGATCCAAACCAAGCGCCAATTTCAACCAACCCGAAAGCGAAACCCACTCCGCTCCGGTTTCTTTTATGATTTTTTGATATTCTTCGGCCGTATAAGGTCCTTTGAATAAAATAAATTTAATTCCATACTCATCGGCGATTTTTTTCACTCCGCCGTTTTCGTGATTGGAAACAACCGCTGTAATTTCCGCGTCCAAAACACCCGCCAAATTGTTTTCAACAAGCTCTCTAAATCCCGAACCGCCTCCGTCTTTTGAGCCGGAAGCAAAGATAATCAGTTTTGGTTTCATATTTTTATAAATTCCACAGTTGGCACATTTTTTTGTCAGCTTCGGAAAAATTATTTTCACCGTATTGTAAATACGCCTCAAATAATTTTTCCTCGCTTCCTCAAACTGCATCCAACTGAGAAATTTCTAAGATTAAATTAATTAGTAAATAAAAAAATCTTGATTCAATGATTTTTATTTTAAATTTTCCACAGTGCGCGAGAGAGGACTTGAACCTCCACAGAGTAACTCCGCTAGCACCTCATGCTAGTGCGTCTACCAATTTCGCCACTCGCGCATTTATTATATTCTATTCTAAACATCTTACTTTTACCTAATACTAATATGTCTTCCTCCTATTTCCTATCTCACTTCGTTCGATGACGGAAATTTCTTCGCTTCGCTCAAAACTGGATAAAAAGCTTAAATGCTTTTTTTATCCAGTTTCCTCACCTAGGCTTTTACAAGCGTCTTCCACCTCCGCTACGCTACGGATTAAAGTAAAGTGGTTTACTTTAATCCAATTTCGCCACTCGCGCATTTATAACACTAAGTATATAGTACTAAGACAAAATATAAAATAAAGTCGCGAACCAAAGGTTCGCGACGATTTCAAAAAATTAAGAAATTGCTTTAACAAACTTAGCAACTTTTTTTTGATCAAGATTTAAAAAATCTTTACTTATTCCCGTCGATACTAAAAAACAATCGGCTAGATCGCGATAATCTCCAACATTCTCCGGTGTCATTCCGCTAGCTATTGCTAAAGGAAAATCGCCAATAGAATTTCTCATTGTTGTAATTTTTACCAAACTTGGCGGTTTGCCTGTTCTGTCACCACTGGTGGTAATCACATCCAGAAAACGAGTAGCTGTTTTTGAAACTTTGACCAAATCAGTTGATTGCTTTTGATATTTAAAAGCAACCCCGCCAAAATACAAACCTCTCCAATCTTTTTTTACTCGTTTTCTCAATTCCAAAATATGCTGAGGAAATATACCCCCACTATCAACGAAATCGTCTATACCGGAATTGTCCACCCAAAGGCCTTTAGCACTCAAAGGTAATTCAATAAAAGCATCTTTAACAGAAAGGTCTAAAAAATTTAAACCAGTCCATAAATTAAAATATTGTGCTTTAACCAAAACCAAGAGAGCTGACAAATAAGCATGATTGACTTCTCCGTGACTAATGAAAAAAACACCATCAACGCCTTCCTCAACAGCAATTTTTATATTTTTTAAAGTCTGTTCATAATTTTGAACATGAATAACAACCAACAGTACATTTTTCTTTGGAAAAATTTTTCTGTAAGTTTTCACAAAATACCTCCATATGAATTTGTAATATAACTATTTGATTGTTTTTTAAACCACCAACATTTTCCTTTAAACATACTACACAAACAACAAGAAAAAGTAAAACAAAAAAAATCAAGGACTTCGTCCTTGATTTTTTTGTTTAAAATTTGTTCGGTTATTCTCCTTTCTTTTCTTCTTCGTTGCTGTCAACTATCGGCTGTTCGCTGTCAGTTTTTTTCTGTGCTTCAGCTTCAGCTTCTGCTTTCGCTTTTGCCGTAATTTCTTCTTCTTTTGCTATTCTTGCTTCTTCCCCTATACCGCTTAAAGACGAAATATTTACCATTTTCATTTTTCTCATTTGTCGTTTAATCTCACGAGCCACTTTGTCACGAATATGATAAAGTTTTGCTCTTCTGACTTTCGCTCTTTTTACGATTTCAATTTTATCAACATTCGGAGAATACAAAGGGAAAATTCTTTCAATTCCTACCCCGTTTGAAACTTTCCTGACTGTGAAAGTCGCTCCTGCCTCTGCGCCATGTTTTGTAGCCAAAACAAGACCTTCAAAAGCCTGCAAACGAGTCTTCCCTTTTTCTTGAATTTTTACCCAAACACAAACAGTATCCCCGGCTCTAATTCCAAGCTTTTTTCTGTCTTCCATATTTACAGGTGAAATATTTGTCTCTGTTTTCATAATACGCACTACTTTACCACAGCGATAACTAAAAATCAAATTTTTTAAGTGTGACCACTCACACCTGTAAGCATCAAACTCGTCAAAATCAATAACCGACATTAGTTAGTCTGGATCGCCACACTTCTCCGCTTCGCTCCGAAGTTCGCGAAGACGAAATTGCCTTCGGCATTTCGTCGACGGATTTTCCGAAGGAAAATCCGTCTCTGCGAGCGATAGCGCGACAGTCCAGTAATTTTCATAATCGTGTGAAATCAACAAGTGTGAATGGTTACTTTTAAGAAAAGTTTGGTAACAATTCCAAAGCTTTTTTAAAATCAATCGGGAGTCTAGCTTCTAATTTTAAACGCTCACCACTGGGCAAATTAAATTCCAACGAATAAGCATGCAAAGCCAATCTGTCAAAACCCAAGTTATGTGAAGTTGAGCTTAACACATTTTTTTTGGGAGCATACAATTTATCAAAAACA
>JAHIOZ010000124.1 GCA_018894995.1 Patescibacteria group bacterium
TATTAATTTATTGTTTTTATTTTCTGAAAAATATTTTTCTAATTTTTCAAAAATTTTATCTGATTCAAAAGACCCTGTGTAAGAAACAACCATATTGTTACAGACATAATATTTTGTGTGATTTTCAATAACACTATCTCTGCTTAATTTGTTTAATGAAACTTTTGTTCCAACGGGATTAAACCCCAAAGGGGTATCATCAAAAATAATTTTGTTTACTTTTGAATAAAAAATCTTGTAATTATCATTTTTGTCAGTTTCCATTTCTTCCAAAATAATCTGTTTTTCTTCATTGATGCTTTCATTGTCAAAAACAGGTTTTGTTAAAATTTCCAATAAAAAATTTAAAACTTTCAAACTGTCTTTTGAATGAAAACTAAAATTATATTTGGTAAATTCTTTGCTTGTAACTGTTCGGTCAATAATGTTTAATTCGTTCAGTTTTTTCTCAACATCATCTCTGCTGGGGTATTTTTTTGATCCGTTAAAAATGCAATGTTCCATTAAATGAAAAATTCCATTATTATTTTTATTTTCATAAACAGAACCGGCTTTAACAAGCACGGCAAAACTCGCCTTATTCAAATAGGGAGTTTCGGCACACACGACTTTCAAACCATTCTTTAATTTTTTATTTTTTATTTTCATAGGTGTATTATATCAAAAAAAACAAGGAGACGCTTTAAAAAAGCCCTCCTTGTTGTGATTGCAACAAAACGGTTATCCTCGGTTTCCTTTTGGTGTTCGAGAGTGTTCATCGGACTTGCCGTGCCCAACATTTCTTTCACGGCCACTGCTGTTATCTTTTGGAGTAGAGCTTTCTCGGCGACCGTGCGATTGCTGAAAGGATTTATCTTTGTCGGTGTTTACATGCTTCTTCCCCATTGTTTTTCTCCCTATCATATGGGTTTTTGCGGACATTATTGCCCAAAAGAACTATGTTTTTCAAAAACAAGTATAACATGCTAATTTCCAGATTTCAATTTGAATTTTTAAACACAAAAACCATTATGATATTATAATGGTTTTTGGGTTTTTTTGACAAACCACGAAGAGTAAATAATTCCAAATTTGGATACAGTCCGAGGAGGCGAGGAGCAAAAATATGAGATGTACATCTAGTACTTCGAATGTTTTTGCGACGAAGCTGACGACGGAATGTGTCAAATTTGGAATTATTTTTAGAGTTCTCGTTTTTCGGGGATAATGACTCCCGTCTTCCAAATTTTCCTATTAAGTGCCTTTCTAATCTCAAACAATTCTCTATTTTTTAGTAAATACAAAATAACAATTCCAGCCATAATTCCCACTATTCCCGAGAATAATCCTTGAAGAAAAATTCCCATTAAAGTATTGATGTCAAAAATGTTATCAAAAATTGACAACAATTTATAAGTTACAAAACCCATAACTATTGAGGACGACAAACTATGAAAAAAAGTTTTGGAAATTGATGCCTCAAAATTATGAAAATCTTTTTGAAAAATTAAAATTAAAATCACAGCGTTGATAATCACTCCCAAAGAATAACTTAAAGGAAGCATCAAAACTGCAGTCCCGACAACACCGTCCACCCTGAACATCGCTTCAATAAAATATCTAAATATTTCAAAACTTACGAAAAGCCAATTCAAAAGAAAGGCAAAAATTACAATTGAAATTGATGAAATTACATTGATTAAAAGAGGTCTTTTTGTGTCCCCCATTGCGTAATAACCGCGAATAAACAACAAAATCAAACTTTGAGCCGTAACAGAAACAGCGAACAATGCCAAACAAGCCGCGGTTAGCCTGGTATTAGACCAATCAAATTCTCCTGAGCCTAAAATTGTTCTGACAATTTGAGCCCTTAATACGATAAACAAAACCAAAGCTGGGACAGACCAAAAAATAATATGTCTTGTGGCAGAAATCATTTGTTTTAAAAATTTATCTTTTTCCCCTCGAGAAAAAAGTTTTGCCAAAGTTGGAAAAGCCGCGACCGAGTAACTGACACCAATTATACTCAAAGGAACCGACTGGAGGTTAAATGAAAGATTAAAAACAGAAATCGCTCCAA
>JAHIOZ010000125.1 GCA_018894995.1 Patescibacteria group bacterium
AAAATTACTAAAATGAAAATCTCTTTCACAAAAATGTTTGTTAAAGAATCAAAATCTCTACCAAACGAGGTTACAGACAAATTAGCCAACCTCATTGAAATCCTTTTGATTTAGTTCTTCACACAGAAAGACTTCATCCTCTATTAACAAGGGTTTTGTCTTTCATAATAAAACATTACCGCGCATTGTTTGTTTTTGAATCAAAAGACGAAATTAAACTTATCCGAGTTAGTCATCGCAAAGACATCTACAAAAATTAACAACGAATTTGGGCGAAGCCAAAATTTGTTCTGCTCACACTAAACCAAACTACAAGCTTCATACTTTTTCAACTTTCAACTTTATGCTTTCTGCTTTATACTTAAGCCAAATGTCAAAAAATAAAAAAACTCAAAAAAAGCATAATAATCACGGACACGGTGGAAACAACGAACATAACCGAAACAAATACAATAACAATTCCAAATTCAATGCCCCTTCTATACAAAAAATTCAAGGGGAGATTTTTATAACAGCCAAAGGTCTTGGTTTCGTAAAAAACACGGAATTGGTTGAAGATGTAAAAATAAACAAAGATGATTTAAACACAGCTCTCCACAAAGATACTGTTGAGGTTTCTTTGTCTCACAAAAAACAAGGTCAAGGAATACAAGGGAAAGTGGACAAAGTAATTCAAAGAGCTAAAACCAATTTTGTTGGAACAATAAAAAGAAAAGAAGAAGTTATTTATTTTGAACCTGATGATAAAAAAGTTTATAGGGACATCGCAATTATTCAAGATAGGAAGTCTGAAAGAGTAGAATCCAATCAAAAAGTTATTTTAGAAATGGAACCTTGGACAGACCCTCAAAAAAATCCCAAAGGGAAAATAATAAAAGTACTCGGTAAAAAAGGTGATCACAATGTTGAGATGGAATCAATCGTGTATGAGAAAGGATTTAATCCCCTATTTCCGGAAAACATTGAAAAAGAAGCTCAAAGAATAAAAGAGCAAGCTCCTGCCGATTTTGAAAAAGAAATTCAAAAAAGAATTGCAGTCGCAGACGCACCTCCATCCAGTTGGGATTTTAGAAATACCGTAACATTCACAATTGACCCTTTTGATGCCAAAGATTTTGACGATGCACTGTCTTTTAAAGATTTAGGAAACGGAACATATGAAGTTGGAATTCATATCGCCGATGTAACTCATTATGTTACTGAGGGTAGTTTAATTGACAAAGAAGCGATTAAAAGAGGGACTTCAATATATCTGGTTGACCGTACAATCCCAATGCTCCCCGAAGTTTTATCCAATGATTTATGTTCACTTAACCCCAATGAAGACAAATTGGCTTTTTCTGCTATTTTTATTTTAGACGAAAACTGTGAAGTACAAGAAAGATGGTTCGGAGAAACAATTATAAACTCAAACAAAAGATTTTCCTATCTGGATGCTCAAGATGTTTTAGACAAAAACGAAGGAGAATTTTATAACGAATTAAGAAAAATGGATGACTTGGCTCTCCTAAAAAGAACTCGCCGAACAAAAAATGGAGCAATAACTTTTGGTAGTAATGAAGTTAAATTCAAATTAAACAAAGAGGGCTTCCCGATTGATGTTTATGAAAAAGAACTTCTTGAAACCAACGAATTGATTGAAGATTTTATGCTTCTTGCAAACAGAGAAGTTTCTGAATATGTTGACAAATTAAATAAAAAAACAGGGGCGACAAACCCTTTTATTTATCGTATTCACGATGTTCCAAAACAAGAAAGGATTTCAGAATTAAACGATTACTTGAGAAAAATTGGCTACGAATTAAAAATTGAAAAAAATGGAAATGTTTCTTCTCAAGAAATAAATTATTTGCTGGACAAAATTCAAGGAATTGATGAAGAAGATTTAATAACCAAGGCCATTTTAAAATCCATGGCAAAAGCAATTTACTCCACAAATAACATCGGGCACTATGGTTTGGCTTTTAAACATTACACACACTTTACCTCCCCAATCAGAAGATACCCAGATGTTATGGCACATCGCTTGTTAAAAAAATATTTAAAAAATGAAAAAGTTCCTATTGAAGACAAAAATAAATATGAACAACTTTCCGCAAGTTCTTCCAGACAAGAGGTTTTGGCGGTTGATGCCGAAAGAGACTCCATAAAATACAAATACATAGAATATATGTCTGAAAGAATTGGGCAAGAATTTAACGGAATTATCACCAGTATCGTTGATTGGGGAGTTTATGTTCAAGATATTGACACAAAAGCGGAAGGGTTAGTCAGAGCATCTTCTCTGAAAGGAGACTTTTTCAGAATAGACCCAAAAAATTATCGCATTTCGGGAGAAAAATCAGGGAAATCATACACCCTCGGAGACAAAATAAAAATAAAACTTATAGGAACAAACCTCGACAAAAGAACAATTGACTTCGAAATCTTAGGTTAATTTTACTCAGCAAATCTTTTTTTCAAAATTTTTTAAATTTTGTATATTGGCAAGTTAAAAACATATACTACATTCCTAAGAATGTAGTATATGTTTTTATTCTTCTGCAAAAAAAACGGACAAAAAAAAGTAACACGAAACCAGCGATCACTGTTTTTTTATATTACATTTTTTCTTTTTCCCCCACCTGTCTAATCTGCATCCGCACACATTTTGGTTTTTATTTACGATCGTAAATAAAAACCAAAAAATTAAATTAAACAAAAATAACGAACATTCGTGACGACCGTCACGAATGTTCGTTATTTTTTGTTGAAATCTGGGGAAGCTGAGCTTCCGCGGATTTTTATTTATAGCTAAACTTAACCAATATAAATCTGATGATGAAAGTGCCTATTACCGCTAGAATTATTCCTCCAACAATATCCAAAGGCCAATGAACTCCCGCCATTACTCTGGAAATTCCAACCAAAGAAGCTCCTAAAAACAACAAAAAACTAAGTGTTTTTGGACTATAAAATAAGCTCATAAAAGCTAGCGAAAAAAGAGCTGTAGTGTGACCGGATGGAAAAGAATCATTGGCTCCGTGGTCAAACAACAAATTTACATTTTCCAATACTAAAAACGGTCGCGGGTTCGGATAAATATGATTTATAACCTGTGACACCAACCAAATTAAAGCGGAAGAAATAAGAACAATATATATTGCTCTGAAAGAATGTTGCGAAATTTCGTCTTTTAAACCAAAACCTTTCGGATACAAAAAAATAAACAAATGAGACAAAATAAAAATCAGCACCAAAATAATTCCGAGATTTTCTGCACAAAAAATAATCAAACTGTCCCAAACAATATTTTGCAAAGAAAATCCGTTTAAAAAATAAAATAATTCCTGATTCATTCCATTAGAGATATGGAATATTAAAAACACTCCATATTTAATTAATTATTAAAAATTTACTTATTTCCCGTACCAAGCTAATCTCTAACGGGGTTCATTAGTATTGATTATAAAACTTTTTTTATTTTAAACAAAGTATTGACTAAATATGGTTTTATGGTAGCATTATAGACAGAGATTTTCATTCATTAATTTAAAAAAAGGAATTAAGAAAATGGAAAAAGAAAAAAATTTGGGGACTGTCAAGGAAAGCAAACAGTTTGGTTTGGTGTGTTCAGACCCTAGCTGTCAAGCTGCTATAACAGGGAGAGTTTATTGGAGTAAAAAAAGAAACCTCATTGTTTGCAGTAAAAAATGTCAAGAACATCTCGACTTCTCGGAATAGTCGAGAAGGAGATGTTATCAAAGTCCGGTTTGCGTGAGCAAACCGGACTATTTTTTTGTTTTTAAAAAACAAAAACAAGTTTGTATTTTTTTAAAATATTCTAAATAAAAAAACACCCGAACAATATAATCAAACTCCTAAAAATTCATTTCTTAAATCTCCTCGATGAAAACCGCCGGAATTGGAACGCATTCCCATTAAAACACCTAACCCGACAAACTCGGCCAATAAATGAGATCCTCCATAACTCATAAAAGGAACTGTGACTCCCGTTACAGGCAACAGGCCGATATTCATACCGACATGAACGACAAAATGGCTAATAAACAATATAGCCAAACCTAAAGCAAACAATGTTTCAAAATTGGATTTGGCACAGGAAGCACTCAATAAAATTCTCCAAATTACAACAGCATAAAGAAAGAAAATTATTAAAACTCCCAAGAAACCCCACTCCTCAGCGAAAGACGCAAAGATAAAATCAGTTTCGTATTCCGGCAAAAATTGTAACCTTGATTGTGTGCCAAAACCGACTCCCTTACCCACTAAACTACCTGAACCGACAGCAATTGTTGACTGGTAAGCGTTGTAACCAGTACCCCTAATATCAGCCAAAGGATGCAAAAAAGTTGCAATTCTTTGTTTTTGATAATCTTTAAAAACAAAGGTCCACATTCCCCCAAATGCAACCGCCCCGATTAAAAAAACCAAAAGAAGATGTTTTTTGGAAATACCTGAAACCAAAACCATCCCCAACCAAATGAAGAAAATTATGATAGCTGAACCAAAATCCGGTTGGAGAGCCACTAATAAGAAAAAAATCAAAGCATAAGTCCCTGAAATGAAAATATGTTTTATGTGGGCAATTTCAATATGTCTCTTGGAAAAATATTTTGCCAACAATAGCACAATTACCAGCTTGGCAAAATCAGCCGGCTGAAAAGATAAAAAACCCAGACTAAACCAGCTTTGAGCTCCTTTGAAAACACTTCCTACCAGAAACAAAGATGTTAACAAACCCACAGAAAAAAAGAACAACAAATTAAGAACTTTTGTTCTTTTTAAAAAACTGAAGTCAATAAAACTCAAGAGAAAAAAAATAATTACAGATACCGAAGCCCAAATTAATTGTTTTTCAAAAAAATAATTATCTCCGGTAAAAGAATTCATTGTAACGAGACCTGCAGCAACAATAGGCAAAATTGCCAAAAACATAACCCAATCTATATTTGTTCTTGATCGAAAAATCATAATATTTTTAAGGAGCAGAGCAAATTAGAAAAATCAGATTTGTTCTTCAATAATTTTTTAAACTAAAATTTTAAAATTTGCAAATAGTACGAAGAGAAAAAATTTAGTTTATGCTATGTATAGACTCTATTTTTTCTCAAAGTAGTATTTGTGAATTTGAGAATTTTA
>JAHIOZ010000013.1 GCA_018894995.1 Patescibacteria group bacterium
AAAAAAAAGGAGTAGAATTAAAAATGTTGAATAATTACTAATCTTTCGTTTTACAACGATTTTTATTAAAATTAAAGAAAAATATGGTAAAAAACACCCAAAAACAGAAAAAAAATACTGATTTTGTAAGAAAAGTGCAAAAAAGAAACGGAACGATTGTTCCATTTAATTTGGAAAAAATCGCTGTTGCCATCAATAAGGCGATGATTGCATCAGGGGAAGGTTCTGAGGAAGAAGCTCATTCCCTCGCTCATAATGTTTTTATGGATTTGGTGAAAGTTGCCAAATTGCACAAAACTTTTATTCCCACAATTGAGGGAATTCAGGATTCAGTAGAGACGGAGCTGATTTTGGGTGATTATGTAAAAACTTCAAAAGCTTACATTTTATACAGGAAAGAGAGAGCTAAGTTGAGAGAGCAGGGAATTAAAGTTCCCGAGAAAGTTAAAAAACTTACTTTAGAAGGAAAAAAATATTTTAGAAATCCTTTGGCTGAATTCGTTTATTATCGTTCTTATTCAAAATGGATTGAAAAAGAAGGGAGAAGAGAAACTTGGATTGAAACGGTGGATAGATATATGGATTTTATGAAGGAAAATTTGGGTAAAAAATTGAAAGATGCTGAATATAAGAGATTAAGAGAATTTATTTTAGCCCAAAAATCAATGCCGTCAATGAGATTGATGTGGAGTGCCGGTTTAGCTGCGAGAAAAACAAATGTTACCGGTTACAACTGTTCATTTATTGCTCCGACTAAAGCAAAAGATTTTGGTGAAATTATGTATATTTCAATGTGCGGTGGGGGAGTCGGTTTCAGTGTTGAAAGTCATAATGTTCAAAAATTGCCACAGATAACAAAGCAGACAGGGAAAAAGAAGGTTATTCATATTGTTGCGGACAGTAAAGAGGGTTGGGCGGACGCTTTTGTTTTGGCTTTGGAAACTTGGTTTAATGGAGAGGATATCGATTTTGATTATTCAAAATTAAGACCCAAGGGAGCAAAATTAAAAACAATGGGAGGAAAAAGTTCCGGCCCGGAACCGTTGATTGAGTTGATGAGTTTTACAAAAAGAAAAGTTTTGAAGAGACAAGGAAAAAGATTGAGCAACTTGGACGTTCACGATATTGTTTGCAAAATAGGAGAAATTGTTGTTTCCGGTGGGGTGAGAAGAACCGCGTTGATTTCTCTTTCAGATTTGGACGACAGGGAAATGAGGTCTGCCAAGTTCGGTCAATTTTATTTGGCAGAACCTCAAAGAATGATGGCAAACAATTCTGCTATTTATAATGAAAAACCAAGTAATCTTGAATTTTTGGATGAATGGGTGGCCCTTATGAAAAGTAATTCCGGTGAAAGAGGAATATTCAACAGAGGTTCTCTCTTTAGTCAAATGCCAAAAAGAAGATGGTCAGTGTTTGAAAAAGATTTGGATTCTTCTGGTGTAAATCCTTGCGGGGAAATTATTTTGAAATCAAAAGAGTTTTGTAATTTGTCTGAGGTTGTTGCACGACTTGAAGATACTGAAAAAACATTATTGGAAAAAGCGGAGGTGGCGGCTATTTTGGGAACTTATCAGGCAACTTTGACTAATTTTGGTTATTTATCCAAAGGGTGGAAAGCTAATTGTGAAGAGGAAAGATTGCTTGGAGTTTCTGTAACAGGGCAGTGGGATTGTAAAATTTTGAAGAATAATCCTGTTTTGTTGCAAAAATTAAAAAATAAGGTTATTAAAACCAATGAAATTTATGCTAAAAGATTTGGGATAAATCAAGCTACTGCAACTACTTGTGTAAAACCGTCAGGAACAGTTTCTCAGCTCGTGGATTCGTCTTCCGGTATGCACCCAAGACACTCACAATACTATATCAGAAGAATAAGAATTTCTTCCACAGATAGTTTGTTTAAAATGATTAAAGATCAGGGCATTCCTTATTATCCTGAAGTGGGACAAAACAGAGAAACTGCCAATACTTATGTTTTGGAATTTCCTGTTAAGGCTCCGGTAAAGTCTGTGTTTAAAAATGATTTAACTGCTATTGAACAATTGGAACATTGGAAAATGGTTAAAACTAATTACACTGAACACAATCCTTCCGTAACTATTTCTATTGGTGAGGATGAATGGATTGAAACAGGAAATTGGGTTTACAAAAATTGGGATATTGTCGGCGGTTTGTCATTTTTACCTCGTTCTAACGCAGTTTATAAAATGGCTCCTTACGAAGAAATTGATAAAAAAACTTATGAAGAGATGGTCAAGAGATTTAAAGATATTGATTTTTCAAAAATCGTTACTTACGAAAGGGAAGACGAAACAGAAGGGTCAAAAGAGTTAGCATGCACTTCAGGAGTTTGCGAGCTGTAATAAATAATTTAAAAAATTAAATTTTATAATTATTTCAATTTTTTAAATTAAAAATAGCATTCTGGTATTTCGTCTCTGCGAGGAGTTCGGCAAAAACATTTTGCCTAACGACGTGGCAGTCCAGGAAAGAAAAATGATATTGGACTTACATACTTGCGCAGGAGTGTCACGGAATTTTACTTTTGATAAAATTCGTTTCAAATAAAAAAAACATTCTTACGTTCTGTAGAACGTAAGAATGTTTTTTTATTGTTTTAAATTGCTTTTAGTCTAATGAAGAAAGTCGTTCCTTTTTCTTTGCCTTTGGATTCTGCCCAAATTTTTCCTTTGTGAGCGTCTATAACAACTTTAGCCAAATAAAGACCTAAACCGGTTCCGTCAATATTGGCATCGTTGGCATTATTGAGTCGCCCGAATTTTTTAAATAATTTTGACGAAGTTCCTTTTGGTAAACCAATCCCAGTATCAGAAATTTTTATTAAAATATTCTCGTTTTTTCTCAGTAAATCCACATTTACCGAACCCTTAATTGTATATTTGACAGCATTGTCAATTATATTTGAAATAATTTGTTTCATTTTTCCTTTATCAATGTTTGCCTTGTATGTTCCTTCTGCTACTTTTAAATTTAATTTAAGACTTTTTGTTTGAGCAATATGTTGAATTTCTTTTATTGCAGATT
>JAHIOZ010000126.1 GCA_018894995.1 Patescibacteria group bacterium
AAATCCGTCTTCGCGAGCATGACACCATTTTTTAGTTTTTTGAAAAACTTTGTTTTTCAAAAAACTAAAAAATGGTGTCATGCGTGGCGATCCAGACTAACTATTAATTGGTCATGAGAAGCCAACAAGTGTGAGTGGTTACGAAAAAGAGCGACAGCCTTTGGCTGTCGCTCTTTTTCTTTATTTTTTTTATAAATATTAAACTCCTCTATCAATAAGTTCCATAAATTCCAAAACTTCCCCTGTGTATGCTGGAATTACCGAACCGTTATAATGATGAAGTTTTTCTTCAGTTGTTGCCCCTTCATAATAACGAGCGGTTGTGGGATTATTCCCCCCCAAGTTATAAGCAAGCATCTCAATGGCGTGATCCCATGATTTGAATTTAATTCTACAAGAACCCCAACCGAAAGGATTGTAACCGCAAGCAAACTTGCCTCCGGTAGATTCTTTTATGGCAATGGCCGGCAAAAGCCTCCAATCAATATCGTTTTTCTCCGCTTCGGCAACCATTTTTGAACCGTAACCTTCAAGAGGCATTTCACGCTTTGCAAAATATGCATCAATTTTATCAGCGCGTTCTTTATCAAGAGACACCGAAACGGACACAAGATTATCTTGCCATGGAATATTTAGCCCACTATATAACATCGCAAACGGGGATGTGGCGGTCAAAATAGGAATGAATGCCAATCCCTGCGCGAATTTTAGTAATGTTTTTTGCATAGAAAGTGGTTTTGCTCCACAAACTCCATAATTGAATATAAACTTAAACTACATTCTCTTTCCAAAAGAAAATACCCTTTAAAAAAAAATGTAAATTCATAAAGGATATTACTTGTAATAGTATATGAATAAAGATAAAAAGTCAAGGAATTTTCCGTATTTTTGAGCAAATATCCTCAAAAAAACCATATTTTGCTTGGTTTTTTAACAAATGCGAACCATATGCGAAACTATGCGAAACGAACGCGAAAAACCGAAAAATTTTGGGTTTTACACATTCTTAACATTTAATCAAAAAACCTCGTCTTTTGAACGAGGTTTTTGTTATTTTTGTTGTTAAGCTCCTATTTTATTTATAGCTCCGGCAAGTCTTGATTTTTTTCGAGAAGCATTATTTTTCTTGATAATTCCTCTTTTAGCCGCTTTATCAATGGCTTTGTAAACTTCAGACAACTTAGCTTCGGCTTCTTTCTTGCCCTTTGCTTCAATCAATTTTGTGACTTCTTTAACAGCATCTTTCATTACTCTTTTTCGTCTAATATTAAAAACTCTCTTTCTTTCAGAGCCACGAAGTGCTTTTTTAGCTGATTTAATTATTGGCATAATAAGTAGATTATATCATTTACTTAAAAAAATCAAGTCAAATGACTATTTCAAGTATTGTAACAATCCCAAACAAATTCAAAATGCAAAATGACAATGTAAAATCTTAAAATTTTTTATTGTTGTTAAATTTTTAAATTCTAAACAATCCCAACTTTATATTTTGGATCGCTTCTCTAATGCTCACGAAAACGGACAGGCGTCCGTTCTTCGTGCAACGACGCTAAAACGGACAGGCGAGTAACAACACGAAGACGAAAAGCAAAGCTTTTCGTCAACGAATTTTTGCTTCGCAAAAATCCGTCTTCATTTTCAATTTTAAATTGTCATTTTGCATTTTGAGATTTGCATTTTGAATTTTTAAGATATAATAAACATATGATTGCAAATTTAATCGGAAAAATAATATACAAAGATGATAACTACATCATAATAGATGTCTCCGGTGTCGGTTACAAAGTTTTTGTTTCCGACGACACAATGAAAGAACTAACTAAAAATTCCGACAATGCAACAATTTGGACACACCAAGTGGTTAGAGAAAATTCACTTGATTTGTACGGTTTTGTGACAAAAGAAGATTTGGATTTTTTTGAATTGTTGATTTCAATTTCAGGAATAGGGCCAAAAACCGCTTTGGGAATTTTAAATGTTGCAACAACAGAAACTCTTGTGTCCGCAATTTCAACCGGCGATACTTCTTATCTGACAAAAGTTTCCGGCATCGGTTCAAAAAACGCGCAAAAAATAGTTTTGGAATTAAAAAACAAAATTACAAAAGTTGAACAAACGCCAAAAGGAATCAGAGAAGAAATTGATGTAATTGAAGCTTTGCGAGCTTTGGGTTACTCAAGCCGAGAAGCCGGCGACGCCTTGAAAAAAGTTGATAAAGAAATAACCGGCACCAGCGGAAAAGTGAAAGAAGCCCTGAAAATTTTGTCCAAAAAATAAAATAAAAAACATTCCAACATTCTTAAGAATGTTGGAATGTTTTTTATTTTTTGGACAAAATTCAATTTTCAATAACGACGGATTTTGGCTTCGCCAAAATTCGTCGTTTTCATAATTCTTTATTCATAATTCCTTATTCTTTACTCATTATTCTTAATCCCCTCAATTTGCTTGTGTATGATAATATCATATGATATTATCATACAATAATTACAAAAATAATATCCAATAAAATTATGACTACACTATCAGTCCCATTACCAGAAGATCTAACTAAATTCGTTGACGATATGGTTAGAAACAACAAAGCGGAAAATAAAGCCTCGGTTGTTCGTCGCGCTTTATACAGACTCTCCGAAGAAGAAGCAATAAACGATTTAATGGAAGCTCATAGAGAAGTTGATGAAGGTAAAATTTTGAGCGGTGATTTGGATGAATTGGTTAAAAATATTTAGAATATGAT
>JAHIOZ010000127.1 GCA_018894995.1 Patescibacteria group bacterium
AAAAGTTGTTGGAGAGAACCAAAAAGCTGAAGGACAACTTGCTCAGCAAAAAATTGTCGGTTTGGAACAACAACTTTCTCAAGTGAAACAGTCTGTCCAGTTATCATCCATTATTGAAGAGTGGCAACTTATTGTTGCTTACATTGATTGTAATTTTAAAATGGGGAATGCCAATGTTTATTATGGGACAATCGGTTCGGGGGTGGTAATGAAATTTGATGATGAGCCGGTTAAGGTTTTAACCAATAAACATGTTTTGTTGGGCCCGGCTTTTTATAATCTTGTTTCCTGCAATGTTAAATTGTCTGACAATTCAGAGTTTTCTGTGCCGGTTGATGACATTGAAGTCTCCACTTCTGATTATGATTGGGGTGTTTTAACCGTAAATAAATCTGATAAAAATTTGGAAAAAATAACGGCCATTTTCCCAAAACTTTGCGA
Organism: Patescibacteria group bacterium; assembly: GCA_018894995.1. GTDB lineage: Bacteria > Patescibacteriota > Minisyncoccia > Phycocordibacterales > UBA12079 > UBA12079. The sequence continues at coordinate 442 of JAHIOZ010000127.1, forward strand.
TAAAAAACCTTTGTTGGGAGATGAAATCGTTGTTTTGGGCTATCCGGGAATTGGCTCTAAAAATAGTGTGACCGCAACCGAAGGAATAATCTCCGGTTTTGACGGAAGTTATTTTATTACTTCAGCAAAAGTGGAACAAGGAAATTCAGGCGGAGCCGCCATTCTGACAAAAGATAATTGTCTTCTTGGAATTCCTACCTATGCATCTCTCGGGCAAGTGGAATCTCTCGCCCGCATTCTTGATATTTGGACGGTTGTTGTTAATAAATAAAGTTTTATTTTTTATTCACATTGTTATTTTCTCCCATTTGATTTGATGATGAAAAATCCCTCATGCAATAATATACCACGAAATCATATTTGTCAACTTTTATAAAAACTCAATTTTTGTTATAATGTCAATGCTTTGAAACCCTAAACCCTAAATCCTAAACTCTAAATTCTAAATATTATTTCTTTACTCTTAACTCAAAAATCTAACAAAAAATGTCTAAAAATAAAAAAACAGATGAAAATATTTCAAATTCTGCTTCGCAGGATGAACAAGCTGATGATATTGTTTTGGAAGTTGATGATGTCGCGCAAGAAAATTTGTCTGACAAAAGTAGTTTTGGTGGCGGTGATGTTACAAAAAAACTTCGTGAAAAATTAAAAAAATGTACGGAGGAAAAGCAGGAATATTTGGACGGTTGGCAACGGGCTAAAGCGGATTCGATAAATTCCAAAAGAGATTTTGAAGTGCAGAAAAAAGATTTTGTAAAATTTGCGAAAGGGGATTTGATTATTCAAATTATTCCAGTACTTGATTCTTTCGGTATGGCTTTTAAAAATACCAAGGGTGTGCCGGAACAATGGTTGAAAGGAGTTGAATATATTTGCAATCAGTTGGTGGCTGTTTTAGAAGAAAACGGAGTAAAACAGATTGATCCGAAAGGAGAAAAATTTGATATGAATAAACATACTTCAGTTGAAATGATAAAAGTTGACGATGAAAGTCAGGAGAGTATAATACTTGAGGTTGTACAGAAAGGATACGAATTAAATGGCAAAATTTTAAGAGAAGCGAAGGTGAAAGTAGGAGAGTATAAAAAGTAAAAGACTTTTTAAAATTATAAATTTTAGATTTTAGATTTTAAATTAACATGGAAAAGGATAATTTAATATAAAAGAAAAGTTTTGATTTTGCTCTAAGTATTGTTTCTTTGTATAAAGAATTGATTGAGCAAAAGGAGTTTGTGATTTCTAAACAGTTGTTAAGAAGTAGTACTAGTGTAGGTGCTAATATAGAAGAGGCGATTGCTGGTCAAAGTCGAAAAGATTTTATTCATAAAATGGCTATTGCTTCAAAAGAGGCGAGAGAAACGAGGTATTGGCTAAGAATTTTGAATGAAAGTGAGTTGGTAAGTATTGATTTAAGCAGATATCTGAATGAGATAACTCAAATAATTGCAATTTTAACAAAGATTGTAAAAACAACAACTTCGTCATAATTTAAAATCTAAAATTTAAAATTTAAATTTTGCGGCGAAAAAAGGAGATTATGTTTACAAATTTAATTAGGTTATTAGTTTAATATTGAATAAAATACTATGAGCAAAATATTAGGTATCGATTTAGGAACAACAAATTCAGCGATGTCTATAATTGAAGGTGGTGAACCGAAGATTATTGAAAATGCTGAAGGTAACAGAACCACTCCGTCAATTATGGCAATTTCGAAAACCGGTGAGCGACTGGCTGGTCTTTTGGCTAAAAGACAGGCGGTTACCAATCCTCAAAATACCATTTTTGGTATCAAAAGATTTATGGGACACAATTTTGATGACGAAGTTGTGCAAAAAGACAGAAAAACCGTTCCTTACGAAATTAGAAAAGCTGAAAACGGAGGTGTTGAAGTAAAAATGGGTGACAAATGGTATAAACCGGAAGAAATTTCCGCTATGTTTCTTCAAAAGTTAAAGGCTGATGCTGAAGCAAAAATTGGAGAAAAAATTACAGAGGCCATTATTACCGTCCCTGCTTATTTCAATGATGCCCAAAGAAAAGCAACCAAAGATGCCGGTAAAATTGCAGGGCTTGATGTTAAAAGAATTATTAATGAGCCAACCGCGGCGGCTTTGGCATATGGTTTTAATAAAAAGAAAGACCAACAAATCGTTGTTTTTGATTTCGGGGGAGGAACTTTTGATGTTTCTGTTTTGGAAGTGGGAGACGATGTGGTTGAAGTAAAATCAACTGACGGAGACAGCCATATGGGAGGAAAAGACATTGACCAAGATATCATCAGATGGATTCTTGATGAATTTAAAAAAGAAAACGGAATTGACCTTTCAAAAGATCCTTTGGCTTTGCAGAGATTGGACGAAGCGGCCGAGAAAGCAAAAATTGAACTTTCTTCAGCTTCAGAAACAGAAATAAACATTCCTTTTGTTACATCTGATGCCAACGGTCCAAAACATTTATTTTTAAAAATGAACCGTGCAAAATTGGAAGATATTGCCAGAAAATATATTGACAGATCAATTGAAATAACCAAAAGAGCCCTTGAAGCTTCTCCTTTCAAAATCAGTGATATTGATGAGATTGTTTTGGTTGGCGGTCAAACAAGAATGCCTGCAATTAAAGAAGCGGTAAAAAATTATTTCAGCAAAGAACCCAATCAATCAATTAATCCGGACGAGGTTGTGGCTGACGGTGCCGCTATTCAAGCGGGTGTGTTACAAGGAGATGTTAAAGATGTTCTTCTTCTTGATGTTATTCCTCTTTCTTTTGGAATTGAAACAATGGGAGGCGTGGCGACAAAGTTGATTGAAAAAAATACAACTATCCCAACTTCAAAATCCCAAGTTTTTTCAACAGCAACTGACAATCAAACATCAACAGAAATTCATATTGTTCAAGGAGAAAGGTCAATGGCGAATGACAACAAAAGTCTCGGAAGATTTATTCTTGACGGGATACCACCATCTCCCCGAGGTGTTCCTCAAATTGAAGTGACTTTTGATATTGATGCTAATGGTATTTTGAAAGTTAAAGCAAAAGATAAAACAAGTGGAAAAGAAAATTCAATCAGAATTGAAGCTTCTTCAAGTTTGAGTGAAAGTGAAATTGAAAAAATGCAGAAAGATGCTGAAATTCATGCTGAAGAGGACAAGAAGAAAAAAGATGTTATTGATGCGAAGAATGTGGCGGAGCAAATGATTTATACAGCCCAAAAAGCTTTGAAAGATGCAGAAGGGAAAATCGGGGACGATATTAAAAATGGGGTGAATGGAAAAATTGAGGAATTGAAAAAAGTAAAAGACGGGAGTGATTTGGAAGCGATAAAAAAAGCGACAGAAGAACTTTCAATTGAAATGCAAAAAATCGGTTCGGCGATGGTGCAACAAGCGACTGCGGGTGAACAAGGAGCACAACCTCAAACAGGCGAGCAAAAGAAACCGGAAGGTGAAAATGTTCGGGATGCCGAGTTTGAAGAACCTAATCCTACAGATGGTCAAGAAAAAAAACCAGAAGAAGGCGGGGAGGAAAATAAATAGTGACAAAATTTAAACATTCGCCGTCTTTGCGAGGAGGGTCGCAGTTTTTGTTTTTAAAATTTTTGCTTTGCAAAAATTTTAAAAACAAAAACTGCGACCCGACGTGGCAATCCAACGTCGTTTCGTTTTTGTAAAAAAGTCAGTGAAAATTTTAAAAGCGGGAAACCTTTGTTTTTCCGCTTTTAAAATTTCAATGACCAATACAACAATCCATAATTTTTTTATCAACATTAAAAATTTGACAAAAGACATTAAAAAGTGTATCTTTACAAACAGATTTTTGTCGGTAATTTAGTATTTTATTACTATTTATCTATTAGGAGGAAATAGAGAAATGAGCCATGAACTTAGTGCGGATTGGCCTAAACGCCATTTTGAAACCCAAAGAAGATTAAAATTTGTCAAAGAAACAATTCAAGGTGAAATACAAAAAGGCACGCGACATTCTTGCAAAAAATTACCTGATGTTATTTGTTTACATTTGCTTAAGGGTTATTGTTGTGAGTTTTCAGGAAAGTGTGAAAAATGTTTGCTGTCCGAAGACGGTTATTGTTCTTCCCCGACTGTGGTTGAAGTGGCAGAAAAGACTGTATTTTGGAGCTTCATTGCGGAAATTCGAAATAATAATTCCAATCTTTTTGAGGCACTTGGTTTGATAAACAAGTTGTTAACTCGAGTTTGCCAAGATCACTCACCGGTAGTTTCTAATTTCCAATAAAATAAATGATCGATTTTTCGATTGACCCCTCGGCAGGATTCATTCTGCCGGGGTTTTTAATTTCACAAAAAACTTTATTTTTGTTTCATTTTGGAGTAAAATAGTTGCTATGAAAGAAGATTACTACAAAATTCTTGGTATTAACAAAAGTGCTTCAAAAGATGATGTAAAAAAAGCATTTCATAAAATGGCGCACAAATATCACCCCGATAAAAAAGGGGGAGATGAGGCTTTGTTTAAAAAAGCGAGCGAAGCTTATACTGTTTTGAGTGATGATAAAAAAAGATCCGAGTACGATTCTTATGGAAGGGTTTTCAGCGATGGTTCCGGTGGAGGACAAGGATTTGACTTCAATGATTTTGGAGGACAAGGATTTGATTTTTCTCAATTTGCTCAACAGGCTCAAGGGGGAAATGTTGAATTTGATTTAGGAGATTTGTTTGGAGGAATGTTTGGTGGCAGGGGAGCGAGAACAAAGAGAGGAAATGATATTTCCGTTGATATAGAGTTGCCATTTAAAGATGCTATTTTTGGCGTGAATCGTAAAATATCTTTGACAAAAAATTCTGTTTGCGAAGACTGTGATGGTAGTGGTGCAAAAGCCGGCAGCGAGATGGTCTCTTGTTCCATCTGTAATGGAAAGGGTCAAATTCACGAAACAAAAAGATCTATTCTTGGGACATTTTCAACTGTAAAAACTTGCGATACTTGTAATGGGAAAGGACGAGTAGCAAAAGATAAATGTAAATCTTGTGCCGGTTACGGTATAAATAAAAAACAGTCTGAAATTTCTATCAATATTCCTTCCGGAATAAATAACGGTGAGATGATTCGTTTGGCTGGTGCAGGAGAAGCCATATCTGGTGGTATGTCCGGTGATTTATATATTAAGGTTCATGTTACTCCAGATAAAAATTTCAGAAAAGAAGGTTTCAATTTGGTAACAGATTTGAATATTAAATTAACAGATGCTTTGCTTGGTGCTGAGTATAATCTTGATACTTTAGACGGTAAATTAAAATTGCAAATTCCTGCAGGTGTAACAATTGGAGAAGTTTTGAGAATTAAAGGGAGGGGCGTTCCAACCGGAGGAACCAAAAGAGGAGATATTTTAGTAAAACTAAACATACAATTACCAACTAAATTGAATCGGAAGGCTAGCAAGTTGGTTAGTGAATTGAGGAAAGAGGGGGTTTAGAAAAATTAGAGATTTTTCTAGTAATAAGTATTAAGTAGTAAGCGATGAATTTTGCCAAAGGCAAAATTCATCGGCAAATTGCCTGAGGTAGTTTGTCTTTGTGAGAGGATTTTGGGTGGTTTTTTCTGAACGCCCCACCCTCTTTAGAGGGTGGGGCGTT
>JAHIOZ010000128.1 GCA_018894995.1 Patescibacteria group bacterium
AATTTTTTACTACACCAAATGAACGGTCGTTCATTTGGTGTAGTAAAAAATTGTGCTGATTTTCGTGGCGATCCAGTAACATTGTTAATTTTTAATGAGTTCGGTGTTTATAAGTGTGAGTGGTTACAGTATAAACTCTTTACTGAGTTACCAGCATATGCTATTCTTTTTTTAGAAGTGTTACCGCCTAGACGGTGGTAATTTTGAAAAATCCTTAGACAGGAGGAAAAAAAATGAAAATGCAAATTAGTCGGTCCATGATGAATGTTATCAAAGGAAGCAGAAATACTCTCATAAATTTTTTTGAAAATCCTGATGTTGATTGGGATCAAGTAAATTTATCTGACAGTTTTGTCGGGGAAACTAAACGGATTGTAGTTTGTTCCGGCAGGGTTATTTTGAAAGAGACATCTTACTTGTTAAAAATTTTCGTTTCAGTTGCTAACAAAGACGGAGTTTGGGATGTAATTGATTCGGAGATTGATTTTTGCCACCGTTCTAATTGATTTTTCAAAAAAAGCGCGACTTTTAGGTCGTGCTTTTCTAAATTTCAAATTCGGTTGTCGTCGCAATATTTTCTTTTTGTTTTAGTTCCGTTTGTATTTTTTCCGCCCCTGGCTTATAAATCAACTCCAAAACCTCTTTTTTTGTTTTTTCAAATTTATCCACCACTTCAATTTCAATAACATTGTATCCTTCTGATAATAAAAATTTTTCTTCCAGTTCTCCATTTTCGTCAACAAAAATTTTCCTGCCATTCATTGTTATGTATGTTGCATTTTTTATATTTCCTTGAATTTTTACCAATGATTGATTTATTGTAGCTCCGCTAATAGGGGAGTCAATTTGTATAATAGGCCCACTTAACAAATTTATTGTTTGAAAATAAGCATAACCGATAATTATTACGGCGACAATTATAATTCCTATTCTTTTTAAAATTTTCCTTGTGTTGGGCATCCTTGTTTAAAAAATTTTTAATTTTATAAATAATTTTTAATGACAAAATTTTTAAACACGATGACGAAAAGCGAAGCTTTTCGTCATTTTTAAAAATTAGGATTTATTTAAAAATTATAAAATTAAAAATTTTACTTTACACTTCTTTCTCCTCCTTATTGCTGTTTTTTTCACTCAAATATTCCCCATTAAATTCCTCCGTCTCCTCATATCCTTGACCGTCAGTTTCTCCATCTGTCTTTCTTTCTACCAAAATCTCCCTCGCCTTTGAACCATTAGCTGGGCCGATAACTCCTCTTTCTTCCAACATATCCATCAATCTGGCCGCTCGTGAATATCCCAATTTTAATTTTCTTTGGATGTAAGAAGTGGAAGCTTTGCCTATTTTGATGACTTCTTCTCGCGCCGATTCATACAAGTCGTCATCGTCACCGTCGTCAAATTTTTCGTTATCCAAAATCCCTTCAAACAAAACATTTTTATCTTGTCCGGCTACACTGATATCAATTTCGTCCGGAATTTCGTCAATGTAAGCGTTTTTGATGAATTTAACAACATCCTTCACCTCTTTTTCTGAAATATAAGCCGCTTGAATACGACGAGGTTTGGACATATCTCCTGAAAGATAGAGCATATCCCCGGCACCCAACAATTTTTCAGCGCCACTTTGGTCTAAAATCGTTCTTGAGTCTATTTGTGATGCCACTTGCAAAGCAACTCTCGTCGGAATGTTAGCTTTGATAAGCCCCGTAATAACATTTACAGACGGCCGTTGCGTGGAAAGAATTAAATGGATACCGACGGCACGGCTCATTTGAGCCAAACGAACAATCGCTGATTCCAATTCTCTCGGGTAGGCTTGCATAATGTCAGCCAACTCGTCTATTACTATTACAATGTAGGGCATTATTTCCGGTAGTTCAGCCTCTGTGATATTTTTTTTATTTTTAGCCACTTCAACTATAGTTTTGTGATATGACTGAATATCTCGAACCGATTCAGTTTCAAGAATTTCATAACGCCTTTCCATTTCCCTGATAGCCCATTTGAGAGAAAGGATTGCTTTTTTCGCATCGGTGATAACAGGAGTGAGCAGGTGAGGGATTCCTTTATAGAGAGTTAATTCAACTCGTTTAGGGTCAATCATTATAAAGCGTAAATCTTCAGGAGAATTTCTGAAGAGAAGGGAAGTAATTAGTGTGTGAATTGTGACAGATTTTCCCGACCCTGTGGAACCGGCAATCAACATATGTGGAGCTTTTGCCAAGTTTGCAAAATGGGCTTTTCCTGTGATGTCTTTTCCAAGACCGACTGCCAATGGGAAGGAAATATTTTGAAATAAGTTTGATGCAAAAAGAGTTGCAAGTCCGACTGTCGTTTTGGTGCTGTTTGGAATCTCAATCCCGACGAGAGCTTTGCCGGGGATTGGAGCTTCAATTCTCAGAGGGTGAGCAGCTAGTGCCAACGAGAGGTCATTTTGCAAACCGACAATTCTTGAAAGCTTGACTCCTTCGGCAGGTTTCAGAGCATAACGAGTTACCGACGGACCGATTGAAATTTCATCCATCTCAACATTGATTCCAAAATTTTGCAGAGTTCTTTTTATGATGTTTGCATTTGCTTTGATGTCTCCGACTCCCGGCTTACCCGCATCTTTTGAGAAGAGGCTCAACGGCAGGGTAGTGACTTTTCCTCCGAACAATTTTCTTTTAGGAGTCGCTTCAATGGTTTTGTTGAAATCTTCCTCTTCGTTATTTTTTGTGATTCCAAAAATTCCTCTGAAAGTTTTTTTATTTTTTTCAGTTTCTTCTTGCTCGTGGTTTTTTTCTTCTTTTTTGTCTTCGGTTTCTTTTTCTTCTATTGTTGTTATCTTTACCTCGGGCATTTCCTCCTCATCTTTCTTGGCAAATAATTTTCTCCAGAAAAAAACTGAATCAAGATTTGGGCTGGTGTCAAAAATAATCAAGAGTGAAATTATCACCAGAGCCAACAAAAAAATTAAGCTGACTGAAAAATCAAAAAGTTTTATCAAAGGAGAGGAAATAAAATTTCCAATAACTCCTCCTTGGTTGGATGAAAGAAGGTCGGTAATTCCCAATCCTGAAACTGCGAAAAGCAATGACCCGATAATTTTGACTGTCGCGAAATTTGTTTTGATGGCTTGAGTGTAAGATATTCCCAAAATCAAAAACAGAGTGGGGAGAATAAAATAACCGATACCCAATAAGTATGACAGCATCTCGTAGAGTGAATTTCCAACGAGTCCTCCTTTATGAAAAGATGCGAGAACTAAAAAAGTTGCCAGAACAAAAAAAACTATTGCCAGCACCCAATGAATAGTTTCTGTTTTTAGATTGTTTTTATTTTGAAATGTTTCAGTTGAATTATCCTTTTTTTCTTTTTTCTTTTTTGTTGTCATAGGCTCTATAGTAGTTACTTATATTTAATTTAATTATATTTTGAATTATAACATAAACTTTTATCGGGAGCGAAAAAAATATAATCCGAATAACCTATATAATCCGAATACTACAAATAATATCCGAACCTGCCCGCTCGTTGCCCGCCCGCAACGACTTCGTCTTGCGATGTCGGGCGGGCCTCGCAGTGGCAGGCGGGTGCCCCGAAAATAAAACAATCCGAATTATTCGGGTCATTCGTTTTTTTGGCATTCGGATATAACAACCTAACCGCCGTCTCGAACATGGCAGTACGGCAATTTAACCGTCGTCTTTGCGAGACTTTGAGTGATTTTTTTAAAAAATAAAATTTGCTTTGCAAATTTTATTTTTTAAAAAAATCACTCAAAGTCGTGGCAATCCAGCGTCGTTTGTCGTCGCCTGTTACCCTTCATGACAACCTAGACTAATTTGCTCAAAAATTTATTTTTTAAAATAAATTTTAAAAAATAATGTTTTTCCATTGTCTTTTATGTCCTTTAAGTATATAATGTCCTTAATGCGAAAATGTCTTTTATGTGTCTAAAGGACATTTGTAAACTTATTTATAAAGGACATATGAATAATCTAAAGGACATAATAAAAAGGGGAGAAATTGATCGTGTTGGTGACCATTACGCGGTTTTTATGTATAACAAATTAGAGAAGATTACTATGGCTATTTATATGGTCACCAATTTTTTCCCGGAAGAAGAACCTCTTAAATTTCATATAAGACAAAAATGTATTCGTTTAATGTCCTTTACAATGTCCTTAACAAATAATCCGGCTTCCCTCAGTGAAAAAGAATTTTTTGAAGTAATGTCCTTGATGTCCGAAATAGATTCGTCCTTGAGAATTGCTTTGATGTCCAATTTAATTTCCGAAATGAATTATTCGGTTTTGAGCGAAGAGTATAAAAAGTTCTTAGATTTAACGAAGGAAAGGCGACAGGAGGGAGTAGGAAGAAAAATTATTTTTCCGAAAGATTTTTTTGAAGAAGAAATTGAGCAATACGGCGGAAATATTATAAAGGACACTTTTGATAAAGGACATTCTAAAGGACAAGAAAGAAGAGAAAAAGAATATCCAATATCGGATAAAGGACAAAATAAAAATATTCAAAAACCGGAAAACAAAAAAGAAAAACGGGTTGAAAAAGAAAGGGTTATAAGCGAAAGAAAGAATTTAATTTTAGAAATTATAAAGGACAAAAAAGAAGTAACTATAAAGGACATAATTAAAAAAATAAAAGATTGCAGTGAAAAAACGGTTCAGAGAGAGTTGATAGATTTGGTAAAGGACAGTGTTGTTAAAAAAGAAGGAGAGAGGAGATGGAGTCGCTATTCAATTAAATAAAAATCGTCTGCCCTAGGGCAGACGATTTTTATTTAATTGAATAGCGACTCCTCATTCGTTAGTAGTCCGTCTTCGCGAGAATTTTTTGGGCGAAATTTTAGTGTATAAAATGGACGGTCGTCCATTTTATACACTAAAATTTCACCCAAAAAAATGAGGGGCGATCCAGCGTCGGTCGTTCTTCTTTGCGTAGCGAAGTGCAACTTCACGAAGTAATTTTCGCGACCCGAAAACACTTTTAAAAAGTGTACGGGTAAATAATTCGGCATCGTCAAACATCACCAATCCTGCATCTCCACCACTCCAAAACACCCCATTATTTCTCCACAATCAAGACATTGACAAACCCCCAAATCCAGTCTTCTTTTGCTCTCCTTATTTCTAATTTTCTAATCAAACCAGCACTGTTATCACCCAAAAAAACAACTCATTTTTCTTCGTTTAAATAAATACACAAGCACC
>JAHIOZ010000171.1 GCA_018894995.1 Patescibacteria group bacterium
CATCGCCATCCCGATGGCGGCGGGCCTGCTGCAACCGTTGGGTATCGTCCTGCGGCCCGAATGGGGCGCGCTGGTGATGAGCGCCAGCACTATCATCGTGGCCGTCAACGCGTTGCTACTGCGGCGGGCTTCGCTGTGACAGGTGGTGTGCATGAGAGAAACTGTACCCCTCTACGATCTCTTTAGCGCCAACTACGACCGGTTTGTCAACTGGAAGGAGCGGCTGGCGTATGAGCTTCCCTTCATCGAAACGATAAACAAACAATTAGGAGGAAAAAATGAGCATGTTCTGTTTTCAATGTCAGGAAACCGCAAAGAATCAAGGATGTACGGTGCGCGGCGTCTGTGGCAAAACAGACGACGTGGCACACCTGCAAGACCTGCAGATCTGGTTGTTAAAAGGCATGTCTTTCTACGGAGTCAAGGCTAGAGAGGTGAACGCCTCCGATCCGGAGGCGGACCTGTTCGTGGCCCAATCGCTGTTCTCCACCATCACGAACGTGAACTTTGATCCGGAGCGGTTCGTCCCGCTGGTGGAAAAAGCCCTGGCGCTGCGTGACCGCCTCCAGGCACGGTTCCTGAAGGCGTACCAGCAGGCGCACGGTCGGGCACTTTCAGAACCATTGCCGGAGATGGCGACCTGGATTCCCGAAAAGGGAGATATGGATGAGTTTGTCCAGAAAGGCGCGACCGTCGGCGTCATGGCCAATCCCAACCTGGACGAGGACGTTCGCTCGCTGCGGCAACTGCTTACCTATGGTCTCAAGGGGCTTGCTGCCTACACGGATCACGCCTACATTCTGGGGCACTATAATGACGAGCTGCTGGCCTTTTTGCAGAAGGCTTTGGTCGCCACGATGGACGAGGATGCATCAGCCGACGATCTGGTGGGCATGGTGTTCAAGTGCGGTGAGATGGGCGTCCAGGCGATGGCCTTGCTGGATCAGGCCAATACTTCCACCTACGGCCATCCTGAACCGACCCAGGTCAACATCGGCGTGAGGGAAGGCCCCGCCATTCTCATCAGTGGGCACGACCTGAGAGACCTGGACGAGTTGTTGCAGCAAACCGGGGGCGCCGGCGTGACCGTCTACACCCACGGCGAAATGTTGCCCGCCAATGCCTACCCTGCTTTCAAAAAGCACCCCCACTTTGTGGGCAACTATGGCGGTTCCTGGTGGCATCAGCAGGAAGAATTCGAGAAGTTTGGCGGCGCGATCTTGATGACGACCAACTGTATCGTCAAGCCCAAAGAGAGCTACCGGGACAGGATATTCACCACCGGTTTGGTCGGCTGGCCGGGCGTTCCGCACATCCCCGATCGTCAGGATGGCGGGCAGAAGGACTTTGGCCCCGTGATCGCCAAAGCGTTGGAATCGGGCAGCCCGCAGGAACTGGAGCAGGGGACTATTCCGGCTGGCTTTGCTCACGCTGCCGTGCTCGGTGTGGCCGACAAGGTCGTGGAGGCGGTCAAGAGCGGTGCGATCAAGCGCTTTGTCGTGATGGCCGGTTGCGATGGCCGGCACAAAACGCGGCAGTACTACACCGAGATGGCCAGGAGCCTGCCCCACGACACAGTCATCTTGACAGCCGGCTGCGCCAAGTATCGCTACAACAAACTGGATCTGGGCGACATCAATGGCATCCCGCGCATTTTGGACGCTGGGCAATGCAACGACTCCTACTCGCTGGTCGTGATCGCCCAAAAACTGGCCGAGGTGTTTGGCCTCAGCGACATCAATGATCTCCCCATCTCGTACGACATCGCCTGGTACGAGCAAAAAGCGGTGATCGTGCTGTTGGCCTTGCTCTCCCTGGGCGTGAAAAAGATTCGCCTGGGACCAACGCTGCCGGCCTTCATCTCGCCCAATGTCTTGAAGGTGCTGGTCGAGAAATTTGACATCAAGCCCATCACTACAGTCGAAGAGGATTTGGCAGCCATGATGGCTGGCGAATAAATCCAAGCCATCATCAGGGGAAAGATGGAGAACATGTTAGAACATCAAACCAAGAGCCGCCAGATCGTCCGCATTGACGAAGAACTGTGCGACGGTTGTGGCGCGTGTGTGTCACCATGCGCCGAAGGCGCTATCCAGATCATCAACGGCAAGGCAC
>JAHIOZ010000129.1 GCA_018894995.1 Patescibacteria group bacterium
TCTTTAGTTTAAAATCAAATTTGTTTAAAATATGGAAGTAAAGCTTTTCTGTGGACGAATTTTGCCTTTGGCAAAATTCGTCTGTCGTAGCTATCGGCTATTAGCTTCTTCAAGACTATCTGACTTCCCAACCCCTACCACTCATCTGTTCTGTAATTCTTTCCATAATCTCGCTTACTTCTTTGTCTGTCAATGTTCTCTCGTGTGATTGAAACACCAAACTAAAAGCATAAGAAATTTTCTTTGTTCCGTCTTCAAAGATTTTTTCAAATACATCAAACAAACTTGTTCGAACGAGTAGCTCTCCTCCGTTTTCTTTTATTATATTTAACACGTCTTGCTCGGTAATTCCTTCCATTGTCCACACAGCAATGTCTCGCAACATAAACGGATAAGCCGAGATTTTTTGGAATTTAATTTTTCTGTCATCGTTTATTAAGACATCATCATAACTTTCCGGCTCGGGAAGTTTTTTTACTAATTCATCAAGATTGATTTCAAAAATTTCTTCACTTGGAACTCCGAGTTCCAAGTTCATTTCTTGAGAAATTTTTTCAAGAGCTTCTGTCATCGCTTCCTTTTCAACTATCACTTTTTGTTTTTTCCCTTTGGTTGACTGAATTCCCAAAGACAATGCAGTATATTCCCCATCAACAGATGGAAATACTTTTCCAATTTCAAACAATTTAATTTTATCAAGCCCAAGCAACGGAGCATTTTTTGCGTTGAATTCCAATCTGTCACACAAACCGTCAGAAAGGTTTGTTCGCATAAAATCACGGTTGCTTGCCAAAGGATTTTCCAATTCCACATTTCCTTTATCAACCAGCGAATAATTGTAAACTTCGTTAAAACCTAAATCGATTAAAATTTTTCTGATTTTATTTGTGTAGTAAAAAGTTTTGTTTATTTTTGAATCAACCTCTTTCCCTTGCCCGACCGTAGGTTCAGGGTCAACAGAAATTGATTGAATATTTTTAAATCCGTAAATTCTCCCAATTTCTTCAACCAAATCTTGTTTGGTTCTTAAATCCAGTCTTTCAACAGGAGCAGTTACAACAAACCGCTCGTCGTTATCTACGTATATCTGCGCTTGCCCCGTTAAACCTTTAACTGGGGTCTTATCTGCTTTTATCTGCGATTCTATAATTCTTCTGTAACCAACAATATTTTGAAATTGTTTAGCTTCACTCAAATCTGAAATTTCAGTTCCTTTTTCATTGTAACGCGAAGCATGAATTACTTTGTTATCGCCCAAATACAAACCAACATGGTCAATCCCCTCTTTTACTTCAACCCCAGGCAAAAACTCAACCGATTTGTAATGTATTTTTCCTTCGCCTGTATTGGAAAAAACCAAATCCCCCGCTTTCAAATCTGACTTGGAAACCGGGTTTCCAAATAGATACTGATCAACGGAAATTCTCGGGATAGCTACGCCCGCTTGGGCAAACAAATATGAAACAAAAGATGAGCAATCAAATTTGTTTGGTGCATCGTAAATAATACTGGCTCCGCTTTCATAAGGAATGCCCGCCAAACTCGGCGCCAATTCCAAAACTTTCTCCAGAGGCCTTGCCTCTGTAAATTCAAAATTCAATTTATTCAAAATATTTTTTACCTCATCTTTTGAAATATTTATTCCCAAAATTTTATTTACATCTTCTGTTGTAAAGCCAACTTTATACAAAGCGGGTTTCCGCGGATAAATGTCTGTTTTTGCGGAGAATTTTGCTTGCCCGTGCGGAGCATTAAAGTCACTGGCAATTTCTTTTATCAAAGTCACCAACTCACTCATTCCAACTTCCGCTAACTCAGGGCTGATTTCATTTTCAAATCTCTTTGAAGAATCTGTCAAAATAGCAAAACCACGAGCGGTTTTTCTCACGATAACCGGTTTAAAATTGGCGGCTTCCAAAACAAGATTTTTTGTATTCTCATCAACTTCCGCTTTTTTTCCACCTTTCACTCCGGCAATCGCCAAAGGAGATTTTTCATCGTCAATAATTAAATTGCTTTCCCCCAACTCAACTTCTTTGTTGTCCAAAGTGGTGATTTTTTCGCCATTTTTTGCCCACCTTACAATAATTTGCTCCCCATCCAATTTATCTTTATCAAAAGCATGCAAAGGTTGACCGGTGGAGAACATCACATAATTTGTTGCATCAACAATATTGTTAATTGATTTTTGTCCGATAGCTTCCAAACTTTCTTTTAACCAATCCGGTGAGGAACCAACCTTTACTCCTTCAACCACGACTGCAATATAACGACGGCAAGCATCAGAATCTTCAACTTTTACGCCAAAAGGTTTCGTATCTTCTGAAATTTCAAATTCTTTATTTTCTAACTCTTTTAATTTCAAACCTGTTAAGGATGCAATCTCTTTTGCCATTCCATAATGCGACAAACAATCGTGAGCTCGATTTGGCAAAACATCAATATCAAAAATCGTGTCTTTCTTTCCGTTTGAAAGCGTAATTTCCTCAACTTTTTCCACTTCAAAAGAGTGAGTCATTATTAAATCAGAAAGCTCCTGCGGATTAGGCAATTCTTTCTCAAAATATTTTTGTAACCAGTTGTAAGATAAAATCATGATTTAGTTTTTAGTTAACAGTTTTTAGTTTTTAGAATTTCTTGTTTTTTAATATTCAACTTTTTTACTTGCTTTTTATTATTATTTTGTTATTATATTAGCATAACCATGAAGAAGACCCTTGTAGGAGTTAGTTTCTACCGGGGGCTTTTTCTTTTCTCAATAACTCTTTTAAATCTTTAAGGTAAATTATTTTTAGATTCATCCTTCTTATTAAAAATGATAATTTTTTAGAAGGAGAAATAACATGGATATTTTTACCTTCATTTTTAGCAAACTCCAACAAACAAGAAAAATCTCCATCACTTGATACCAAAGCAATATTGTCCATATCTTTTCTTATAATATCATTAGTTGCATTTAAAACCAGTTCAGCGTCACAATTACCTTTTATCAAACCTTTTGATTTTAAAGTTTTTTTAAAAATAATTTTGTATCCTATTTTTTCCAATGAATCATACAAACTTTGGTTTTCAGTAACTAGACCCAAAAACAAATAAATTTTATCTGTTTTAAAATTTTCATATAACCAAATATAAAATTTTTCATAATCAAAAGACCAATCAAAAAATCTTGAAGAGGAGTACAAATTTGCCCCATCAATATAAATTCTAGTTTTGTTATTAATTTCCATTTTTTAATTTTTCTAAATTGTTTCTTATAAAGACGAATTTGCGTTTTAAATTATTCCTAAAAATCATTAGGGTAATTTGGAACAGCGACTCAAAATTCGTCCGTCGTGCTGTAAGCTGTCGGCTGTCAGCTATCAACTCACCCCGACACTTCACTTTCTTTTTTTCAAATCAGAATTGTTCCCCGAATCTCAAATCCCCCGAATACAAAAGTCTCACATCATCAATCCCATACTTCAACATCGCCAATCTTTCCACTCCCATTCCAAAAGCGAAACCTTGCCACTCGCGCGAATCAATTCCAACTCCGTTTAAAACTTTCGGATTAACCATTCCGGCACCCAACACTTCAATCCAACCGTTGTGTCCGCAAGCTGGACAACCTGTTCCGTGACATTTGGAACAAATCATATCAATTTCCACCCCTGGCTCAACAAACGGAAAATATCCAGGGCGCAGTCTGATTTGGACATCATCGCCAAAAAGTTTTTTCAAAACGGTTTCCAATACTCCTTTTAATTGTGCGAGAGAAACATCTTTCCCCACCATCAAACCTTCCACTTGATGAAATTGAACTTCGTGAGTCGCGTCAGTGGCTTCGTTGCGAAAAACTTTTCCCGGAGAAACGATTCTGAAAGGCGGTTTGTTTTTTTCCATAAAACGAATTTGCACATCGGAAGTTTGTGTTCGCAAAAGTTTCCGCGCTGACAAAGGTTTCAACCAAAAAGTGTCCTGCATATCTCTGGCGGGATGATCTTTGGGAACATTCAAAGCGTCAAAATTGTGATATTCATCTTCAATTTCCTGACCCAAAGCCACTTCAAAACCCAAATCCGCAAGAGTGGAAACAATGTCCTGAATTATTCGGGTTATGGGATGAGTGTGTTTTTTGTTTTGATTATTTTTATCGTCTTTTTGCATAACTATCCCATTATATACTAAAAAACATTTGATTTAAACAATTTGACGACAAAACAAAAAAAATTTTTAATTTAAAATTTTTAATTTTTAAAACAAAAAAGCACAAAGTTAAAATAAAAACGACGAATTTTGCCTTCGGCAAAATTCGTCGTCGTCGTTTCCGCGCGTGCCCCGTTAAACATTTTATTTAACTGGGGTGATTCCGCGCGTGCCCCGTTAAACTTGTTTTTTACGGGGACCTTCCGCGAGAAATCAATTTTGAAAAATTGATTTCTACTTGATACTTAATACTTGATACTCTATACTTATTTTCATGAACACCATTAAAACTAAAGAAACAAATGTTGAAGATATCATAAGCTTGATAAAAAATATCACACCGCAAGACAAAGAATTGATTAAAAAAGCTTACGATTTCGCTAAAAAAGCCCACGAAGGTCAATTTAGAGATTCGGGTGACCCTTACTTTACTCATGTTTTTGAAACTGCTAAAATTTTGGCGGAAATTCATATGGGACCACGAGTGGTGTCAGCAGGATTACTCCACGATGTTATCGAGGACACCGGAGTAACAAACGAAGAAATTAAAAAAGAATTTGGAGAAAAAATTTTATTTTTAATTGAAGGGGTAACTAAACTGGGGAAACTAAAATACCGAGGTCTAAAACGCCACACCGAAAGTTTGCGAAAATTCTTCATCGCCACATCGCAAGATGTTCGAGTTTTGGTTATTCGATTAGCCGATCGACTTCATAATATGGAAACGCTGAGTTATCTCTCAAGAGAAAAACAAATTAGAAAATCCACCGAAGTTTTGGAAATTTTCGCCCCTCTTGCCTACCGTCTGGGAATGAGAATTCTTAACAGAAGACTTGAAGATTTGGCTTTTTCGTATCTTGAACCGGAAGAATACAAAAAAACCGTTGAAATTTTAAAACAAAGGAAAAAAAGGGATATGCGATTTTTGGAAAAATTTGACCGCTCTCTTAAAAAAGCATTGGCAAAAGAAGGAGTAAGAGATTTTACAACCAGTTTTCGAGTCAAAGGAATTTACAGTTTTTACAAAAAATTAGAGAGAAAGGACAATATTGAAAAGATTTATGATATTACAGCGCTCAGAGTTATTACGAAATCCGTTGCTGATTGTTACAAGGTTCTGGGAATAATTCACAGTATTTGGAATCCTCTCCCAGGAAGATTGAAAGATTATATTGCTTTACCTAAACCCAACGGTTATCAAAGTATTCACACAACAATTTTTACCGGTGACGGAGGAATTGTTGAAATTCAAATTAGAACTCAAGAAATGCACGAAATGGCGGAAATGGGAGTTGCTTCTCATCTTTCATATAAAGGAAACAAATCTAAAGATGTATTGTCACAAATTGCTTGGATTAGAGACCTTCTGATTAAAAAAGATTTTCAACAAGAACAAGATAAAAACAAAGCTCCTTCAGAAACATCTCCTGAATGGATTAGAACTTTAGGCGATGAATGCACAAAAAACAAAAAAAAGGATGAGAGCTTTATAGAAGATTTAAAAACTGATTTTTTTGAATACAGGGTGTTTGTTTTTACACCAAACGGGGATGTTATTGATTTACCATCCGACTCTAGTCCAATCGATTTCGCTTATGCCATTCACGGTGACATTGGTAATCATATATCCGGAGCTAAAATAAATGGAAAATTGGCATCACTTGATACTCCATTAAAAAACGGTGATATCGTAGAAATCATCACAAAGCGGTCAAGCAAACCGACTCGCAAATGGTTAGCAATGATAAAAACATCCGAGGCAAGAAGAAGTATAAAAATCGCTCTCAAAAATCCTGAATTATAAAATTATGTTTTAAAAAAGCTAACAGTTTACAGTAAAAAAACGAAGTTGCCTTTGGCAACTTCGTTTTTTATTTTTTAAGTCATTATTTTCAAAACAATTGGATTTAGTTGGTGATTTTTAGTAAGTAGTGAGTAGAACGAATTTTGCAAGTATTGTTTTAAATTATTCTATTATTTTTTGTAGGAATAATTTAAAATGGCAAAATTCGTCGGTGTGTTTAGAA
>JAHIOZ010000130.1 GCA_018894995.1 Patescibacteria group bacterium
ATTTATTGTTCCGATTGTATTCGTTTTCATCGTATGAACAGGATCATATTGATAGCTGGTATAAGAACCGGCGCAACCAAAATTAAAAATCCAGTTCAATTTTTCTTTTATGTTAAGGGGTTTTATAATGTCCTGTTTTATGAATTTAAAATTTTTATTTTTTAAAAACTTGTCAATGTTTTTTGTGTTATTAGTCGTCTGCAAGTTGTCAACACAAATAACTCGGTGTCCTTCACCAAGATATTTTTCACAAAGATGCGAGCCGATAAATCCGGCTCCGCCGGTTACGAGTATTGTTTTTTTATCTAACATAATAATATAAGTTGATTATAGTCTCTCATAAAAATTAAGCAATGTTTTACGGTTATGTAAAATTTCCGTAAAAAACCCGAAAAAGATATTGTCATTAACTCTGAATTACGAAACTCCCGGATTGCTTCGCTTTCGCTCGCAAAGACAACAGCTTCGCTGTCGTTAGCGACGAAAAAGCAAAGCTTTTTCGTCGTCTTCGCGAACAAAGTGAAGCGATCCGGAAAATTTTA
The DNA here is from genome assembly GCA_018894995.1 of Patescibacteria group bacterium. GTDB lineage: Bacteria > Patescibacteriota > Minisyncoccia > Phycocordibacterales > UBA12079 > UBA12079. Next base: position 543 of record JAHIOZ010000130.1, read on the forward strand.
ACAGTTTCGTAATTTAGAGTCATTAAATCGTAAAAACCACAAATCTTAATAAACACAGTTGGTTTGGATTGCCACGAATTTTTTGAGCGAAATTTTGGCGTCCAAAATTGACAGTCGTCCATTTTGGACGCCAAAATTTCGCTCAAAAAATTCTCGCAAAGACAACTCTCCCGAAACAACTCAACAAAACAATTTGGTGCATTGATTTTTATAAAACCAATTTTATTTATGCCCCCGCTCGTGACAAAAGCGTTCGGATTGTTTTTAAAGTGATTTTCAAATCCAAAATGAGAGAACGATTTTTTATATAATACAAATCATAAGAAAGTTTAACCTTTGTTTCGCCGATATCCAAACCGTGATGCGGATGATTTTTATGGTACATCTGCGCCCAACCGGAAAGTCCGGGTTTTATCAAATGCCGAATATTGTAATAAGGAATCACTTCGTTATATTTTTTAACCAAATCAAAACATTCCGGTCTTGGTCCAATTAAAGACAAATCTCCTTTTAAAACATTAAAAAGTTGGGGTAATTCATCAATTCTTGTCTTCCTCAAAAAACTTCCGACTTTTGTGATTTTCGGCTCGTCTTCAATCCCTCCTCCTTTACTGGAAACGCCCATACTTCTGAATTTTAACAATTTTATAATTCTCCCGTTTTGCCCGACTCTTTCTCCCACAAAAAAAGCAGGCCCTCCGTCATCCAATTTTATCGCCAAATAAACAAAAGGATAAAAAATAAGAGAAATGACACCCAAAATAAAAGCAATCGCCACATCCATAATTTTTTTAAGAAAATCATATGCCATATGAGTTTTGGACGAAATATTTTCCAAAAACCAATTATAACCCACCAAAGAAAGCGGGGCACGGTCAAAAATATCTTCATACACTTTATACATATCAACAAACCTCACATCGGAAAAAATCAAATTATACAAATGAGGTAAAATTTCAGATACTTTTTTATTTTTTAAATCAACGATAACCGAGCGAACATTTTCGCTGTAAATTCTATTTATAATTTCCTCCTGAAAATCAATGCCATCAACTTCTTTCAAATCAACAAAAGACACAAGTTCAATGTTATAACGATTATTATTTTTAATCTCATCACGAAGTTCAACCATCTCTTTGCCACTGCCAATTAAAATGGCATTTTGTTTTTTTCTGAAACCAAGAAAAGAAACTGAATAATATCTCCAAACAAATATGAAACCGGACGACAAAATCAAATAAATGAATAAATTCGTTTTTGGAGCAATTCCAAAAAATGGAATAAAATAAAAGAAGACAACAGCAATAACACTATTGATAATTTGAGTATTAAAGATAATTGAGGGAATTTTTTTCCTTAAAATCAAAGTGTGCTTTTCATATAATCCGGCAACAAAAAAATTTAAAATCCAAACAACAAACAAAAAAGAAAAAGGAGTTAAGTGTTCTTTGAAAAAATCAAAACTTGGGACATCCCAATACCGAAACAATAAAGTAAACCAAAGAGCCAGACATAAAAAAAATATGTCTCCCAAAAATAAAATTATCGGTTCTTTTTTATTATCAATCATAAGTTAAAGTATAATAAAAAAATTAACTAAAATAAAGGTTTTTTGTTTCTTCAACCATTCTTTTTAATTCAAAATTTTCCTTCACTTTTTTGTGCAAATTTTTTTTGAATTGCTCCATTTTTTCAATATTCGCAAGCAGATATAAAATCGCGAAATAAATATCTTTCGGGTCTTTTGACCTCACAATCATTCCCGTTTTCATATTTTCTATAATCTCCGGAATTCCTCCGACACCGGTAGTGATAACGGGCAGTTCCGCCAAACCGGCTTCAAGCAAAGTATAAGGAAAGCCCTCTTTTATAGAAGGCAACAAAAATATGTCAAAAGCTTTCAACAATTTAACCGCATTGTCATACCGCCCAACCAAAAAAACTCTATCAGACAAATCTTTCTCTTTAATCAATTTTTCCAATTTTTCTTTTTCTTCTCCTTCACTTATCACAACAAAAACAGCATTGGTTCCGTTTTGTTTTAACAAATCCATCGCTTGAATGGCATATTTTAATCCTTTGTTTTTGTGCAATTCAGCAATTGTCCCAATCCAAAGAAAATCGTCTTTCTGTTCTCCCAATAATTTTTCTCTCGCTTCTTTTTTTCCGATAAAATCAACAAAAGGAATGGCGTTATAAATGGTAAAAATTTTTTTAGAAACAAACGGATAACGAATCATCTGTTTTCTTTCTTTTTTTGCAATGGTGATTGTCCTGTGAGAAAAAATAACGGTGACCCAAGACAAAAATTTAATGGCAAATTTCTGCTTCCAACTTCTGTCTTCATTGAAAGCCCAACCGTGAGCGGTAAAAACTATTTTCTTTACTCTGGCTATCCGCCCGGCAAAAGAACCAAGACCGCCGATTTTAGAACTGTTCAAATGCACAATGTCAGGTTTTTCTTTTCTAAAAATTTTAATCAAATTTAAAAAAACTTTAAATTCATTTTTGATACTGACATCGCGGACTAAATTCGGCACGGTGATAACTCTGATTTTTTTTTCTTTAAGTTTCTTTTTCAAATCTCCTTCGCCACCCAAAGCAACAACGACATCAAAACCTTCCTCAGCAAGCGATACTGCGAGGTTGTAAACATAAACTTGAGCGCCACCCCAAAACGACTTAGTTATAACAAATAAAATCTTTTTTTTCATAATATTTTTCTTATGAGCTTACCTCCCCGGGAGACAAAGCGAATTAGAAAAATATTACCCCGTTAAATACAATTTTGAAAAAATTGTTTGTTTGAATTTTATAAATTTATTTAAAAACTTGTTTTTAAATAAATTTATAAAATTCAAACAATATTTAACTGGGGTCACTTCCCTAACCCACTACTCTCTTTAATTTATAAAATTTAACTATATTTCCTATACTTTGAAATATTAAAAATAATTCCCACTTCTAATAAAGTAAACATCAAAGCTGTTCCGCCGTGGCTCACAAACAACAAAGGCATCCCTGTTAAAGGAAAAACTCCCAACATAGAAGCCATATTTATAAATGATTGCGATATTATTAGTATAACAATTCCTATAGCTAATAGTCTACCAAAATCATGACTGGACTTGGAAGCAATATTAAAACCTCGGTAAGCGAAGAATAAAAAAAGAGCAATCAAAAAAACACTTCCAACAAAACCCCATTCTTCAGCGGTTACGGCAAAAATAGAATCACCTATTGGCTCCGGCAAAAAATTGAATTTTTGAATACTTTTTCCAAATCCTCTACCAAACCATTGCCCGGAACCAATTGCAATTAAAGATTGTTTAATTTGATAGCCAGGACCTTGAGTATCAACAGTGGAGGGATGCAAAAATGTCATCATACGATCTTTTATGTAAGGTCTGAAATATGCCATCGCCATAAAACCGATTGTTGCTATTAAAACAACTAATAAAATATGTCGCCATTTCGCTCTTGCCATAAAAAGCATACTCATCGCCACAATAAAAATAACCAAAAATGTTCCTGTGTCGGGTTGTTTCAAAAGAATCGCTCCACTCAATGCCAACATTATGCACATCGGCAATACACCGAATTTCAAAGTTTTTACTTTTGTTTTTACGCTTGTTAACCAAGTGGCAAAATAAATAACAAAGCCCAATTTCAAAAATTCAGCTGGTTGGAAAGAAACTCCTCCGAGCAATAACCATCTTTTGGCTCCGCCATGTTCACTTCCTATTCCAGGGACAAAAACAAGAGCCGTTAAAATTAAAGAAAAAAAGAAAATATAAAAAGCAAATTTTCTGTAATTCAAATAATTGATTTTGGAAGTGACAAACATCATTACCGAACCCAAGATAAGACCGAGGAAAATCTGATTAAACATAACGGAAGACATTTCTATATTGTCTCTTACCAAAAGTCCCAAAGAAGCCGAATAAAAAATAAAAAAACCAACAAACATGAGAATCATGGTTATTATTAAAAATGGTCGGTCTATTTTTCGAGTTGTTCGCATGAGAATAGTATACAACAATAAAAAATAAGTATTAAGTGGAAAAATATGAAAAAATAAAATCAACATACGATTGACTCTTAGTAATACCAAATCCAATTAACGCTTGAACATAAGTCGCAGAAAATTTTGATTTAGACGAAGTTAAGAAAAATGAAATACTGCCGAGTATTATTGAATTTTTCTTAACGAGTATAAATTAAAATTTTCAAGACTTGGTGTTTAATGGTTAGTTGGATTTGGTATAAGTGGGTGTCGGGAGCCCACTTTTTTAAGAAAACAAAACACTGCGGTTTTACCCACAGTGTTTTGATTTTATTGTTCTTTTGAATTAAGCCGGATTCTGTCGAGGATGATTATTTATCTGGGATTGTTGTTGCCAACAACCTCTAGCGACTCTTCTAATCGCTCCTCGCTATGCTCAGCACGAATTTTTAATTTTTCCAATTTTTAATTTTTAAATAAATCTTAATTTTTAAACACGACGACGAAAATTTCCTTTGGAAATTTTCGTAAAGTTTAAAAAATTTAATCATTTAAAATTATTTATAAAATTAAAAATTTTAAATTATAAAATTTCGTTCAGAACGCAGTGAGGAACGATTAGACGCGGTCTTGCATGCGGATAGGAATTTTGCCGTTTCACTCTTGCATCACTGCAAGATTATTCTGTTTAAAAAACAGAATCTCTCCCCTTTTGGTTTGAGCGTCACTGCTCGCATCCCTCAAGTCACCTTGGACGGGCGTTACCCGCTATCTTTTTACAACTTAAAAAGTTGTACATGTCCGGACTTTCCTCTCGGTTACACTACGCTACGCTCCGTGTAACCGCGCAGACTCACACAGACTGGACGCAGAATTACGCAGAAACGACGAATTTTGGCGAAGCCAAAATTCGTTTTCTACGTCTTTCTGCATCCAGTCTGTGACCTTCCGCGCGGGTGTAAGAAATGCAATGTAGTGCAACCGAGCAATCATCTATAAAAGAACACCATTATTATACAATCTAATTAAATAAATAGCAAATTATGATTTTGTAACCACTCACACTTATAAACATCAAACTCATTAAAATCTATAACTGACATTATTACTCTGGATCGCCACACTTCTCTGCTATTGCTCCGAAGCTCGCAGAGACGAAATGCCGAAGGCATTTCGTCGACGGATTTTGCTCCGCAAAATCCGTCTTCGCGAGAATTTTTTGAAAGAAATTTTTTTGTATAAAAAGAACGACCGTTCTTTTTATACAAAAAAATTCTTTCAAAAAATCTGGGGCAATCCAGAAATTATCAATCAATCGTACTAATTTAACAAATGTGAGTGGTTACATGATTTTATTATTTTTTTAACAGACGAATTTTGCCAGAGACAAAATTCGTCTTAGTTTTTTTTCGCATGACTCCGCGCCCACCCCGTTAAACTTTTTATTTAATTAGGGTCATTTCCACGCCTGCCCCTTTAAATTTATTTTTTACGGGGACCTTCCGCGGTTTATTATTTTTTAAAAATAATAAACACCTTTACGAACTCAAAAAAAATAGGTGCAAGTAAAAAAAATTTTGCATTAAATTTTCATTTGAAATATAATACTTGCAAATGAATGAAAATAAAGAAAACTTTTTTATAGAAGTTCTAAAATTTTCGCTGTTAACTCTACTAATCGTTCTACCTTTTAGAATGTATGTCGCCAAACCGTTTATAGTAAGCGGAGCGTCAATGAGCCCTACTTTTGAAACAGGCAACTATTTAATTGTTGACGAATTGTCTTATAAAATTGGAAATCCTGAAAGAGGTGACGTAATTGTCTTCAAATATCCGAAAGATGAAACAAGATTTTTCATTAAAAGAATCATCGGGCTTCCTTCTGAAACAGTTAAAATTCAAAATGGTGAAATTTTAATAAAAAACAAAGAAAACCCAGATGGTTTTAAAATTAACGAAGATTTTATAAAAAAAACAACAGCAGAAAATATGGAGTCCGTTTTGGAAGACGATGAATATTTTGTTATGGGAGACAACAGAACCAACAGTTCTGATTCTCGAAGTTGGGGAGC
>JAHIOZ010000144.1 GCA_018894995.1 Patescibacteria group bacterium
TCTCTGAGTTAGGAATTTTTCCCGTTCCAAAAGTATCTACCATAATAGAAACTGGATGAGCTACTCCTATGGCATAGGCAATTTGCACTTCACATTTATCAGCCAGCCCGGCAGCTACAATATTTTTAGCCACATAACGGGCGGCATAACTGCCTGACCTGTCTACTTTGGTGGGGTCTTTTCCGGAGAAACATCCTCCTCCGTGTCTTCCCATTCCTCCATAAGTATCTACTATTATTTTTCTGCCGGTAAGACCGGTGTCTGCTTTTGGTCCGCCCTCAACAAACCTCCCGGTAGTGTTAATAAAATATTTAGTGCTGGGATCAAGATATTTATGTGGTATCACATAGTTAATTACTTTTTCTTTGATATCTTTTTGTAAGGTTTCATTAGAGACATCCGGGCTATGCTGGGCAGCGATTATTACTGCCGTAACTTTTTTAGGAATGCCATTTTCATATTCAACAGTAACTTGTGATTTTCCATCAGGGCGAAGGTAGGGAAGTACTTTTTCTTTTCTTAGCCAGGTTAGCCGATAAGCTAATCGATGAGCCAGCATGATCGGGAGGGGCATCAGCTCTGGTGTCTCATTACAGGCATAGCCGAACATCATCCCCTGGTCACCTGCACCAATAAGGGAAGCATTTTCTTCTCCTGCTCTTGCCTCTTGTGATTTATCAACTCCTCTTGAAATGTCTTTGGCCTGTCCGTTAACAAAGACCGAAATTGTGCAGTTGGGATTAAGGCCATAACAGTTTTTGGTATATCCTATATCTTTAATGGTCTGATGCACTATTTTAGGGATATCGGGATGATAGGATGATTTTATCTGTCCGGCAATGGTAATATTTTCAGCACTCACCAGGGCTTCTATTCCTACTCTTCCGTTTGGGTCTTTCTCTAAGACCGAATCTAAAATCGCATCAGTTATCTGATCGGCAATCTTGTCCGGGTGTCCCTCGGTAACTGATTCTGAAGTGAATAAGTATTTGTTATTCATATTAAATTCCTCCTTTATTTTTTGTTTTTTAATCTAAAAATAAAAAAACCTCTTCATAACCGAAGAGGTAATTATTTTTTCTCATCTCTCGGAAATGAATTCTCATTCCGCGGAATTTGGCACCAACATAATGTCTTTGGTATGACATTACAGGTTGCCGGGCTTCACAGGGTCCGTCCCTCCACCACTCTGGATAAGAGTTCAATATTCTTTTTTTTAAAAATATCATAATTAAGGCAAATTGTCAAATTTATAATATGTTTAGTCTGCAGCTTTTCAACTTTCCGACCAGGTAAATCCTTCTTTTTCTAATTTCTTCCTGGCTTGATATACTTCCCGATAATTGCCTTATTTGACCGATTTAATGCTATTAGAGGTTTACCAGGATTAAATCTTTATTCTTGACAGTTTATTTATTCTATATTTTTTTACAATTTGACCCTTATCGTAATGAATCTTCTCTGGCTTCTTGTAATGCTTGTTCTATGTTATCGTTACCTTTTAATTTTGCACAAGCAATCTGACACATTGCTAACCACTCAATATTCGTATTAGCAGGGTCTTTATATAAATCATCCATAACTTTCCAAATTGCTTCGTTATTTTGTGATACAAAAATACACCAATCCTCCACTCTGTCTAAATTTGACCCGCTAGTATTACTTATCACCGCCGAAACTACTGCCCCATCTCTAAATCCTTTGACATAAGAGGCTTTAATTAAATAAGAAACTTTATTATCATTTGAGTCAAACCGTGTAAAAAAATTCCATGCTTTCCCGGGGCTCATATTTTCTTCACCCAAACAAGAAGTCCCTATAAACGATAGTAAACAAATTACAATTATAAAGATGGTAGTTATTTTTTTCATGATTACCTCCTAACATAATAATAATCCAATTAATTTTAAACAATCATTTTTTATTCATAAATCAAATCAAATAACTTGTTAGCTAAATCAATATCTAATTCTTTAAGAATTTTATATTCATTTAAAGCTGAATTTCTATCTCCAATACAAAGGTAAGCAGCACCTAAACCGACATGGGCTTCAGCAAAATCAGGATCAATGCGGATTGCCTGCTTAAAAACTTCTATTGCTTTGGCATAATAGTGCAGTCTAATACAAGTTAAACCTAAATTGTAGTAGGCAATTGCATCATCAGGATCAATACGGATCGCCTGTTTATATGCTTCTATTGCGTCTTCGAGAGCTTCAATTTTTTCATAGCAAAATCCAATCCTAAAATATGAACTACTATCAAGTGGATCTATCTTAACCAATATCTTAAAATAAGACAATGCTTTTTCGTATTCTTTCTTATCAAGAAAATAATTAGCTTTACTGCGAGCTTCGTAAATATAATCGGAGTCTTTTTTTTCTTTATCCTCTTGCCTAAATAATTCTCCGATGGTAAACATTTTCTCTTCTTTCATTAAATTAAGGCTTGCTATCCTTTCACTGGGAATAGCAAAATTTAAGTTCTGCCCTTCTACCATTTGAAAAGTAGCTACTCCGATAACTTCTCCTTTCATGTTTAAAACTGGACTGCCGCTTGAGCCAGGTGAAATGGGGGCAGTGATTTGGATAAGTTTACCATAACCGGGAACTTCTCTTATTGCAGAGATAATCCCGTCACTCAATGTTTTTTCCAATCCCAATGGACTACCATACACTATTATCCTTTCCCCAATTTCTGGGGTAGTCTCACTTAAAGATAGAGGTAGTACATATTTAGAAGGAATATTAACTGAAAGACGGATAATATCATTTTTTTCATCAACTGCTACAATATCGGAAATGGTATAAGTTTTTCCATCTGAGGTCTTCACCTCAGCGGATTCTGCTCCCTTAAGAACGTGATAATTAGTGATGATATCCCCATTCTGACTTATAAAAAACCCACTGCCCAGACGTAAAATGTCTTCCTCTCTTTTCTCTTTTAGATATATATCAAACTTTCCACTGTAAGTAAAAATAACAACAATGGAAGGTTCAATTCTTTTTATAAGGGTAGGCAAATTTTCAATTGATCCTTCTTTTGGCTTAGGCAAGAAAGGTAAGACGGGGCTAGTCATAGGCTCTTGGATTGTTTTGCCTTCTTTAACATTTTCTAGAAGTTCCAGGGAAAAACCATTTTTATAAACTTCTTTGGCATAATATTCCTGTTCTTCTCTTGATAATTTTTCTAATAAATCAATAAATTCTTTTTCATTTAAATCAAGATCGTCAAGAGAAGAAAGATAGAAGCTAAATATTGCGGGAAATTTATCTTTAATATAATCTTTTACATTAATTGTCCCGGAAGCAAAAATTAAAGTTGAAAAAACAATTAAAATACTCATTACGATCAATAAGGTAAAAACTTTTTTTTTCATTTTCTTAAATGCCCTTTCTCCTTAATATATTCACAAATTTCTTTTGCTTTTCAAAGTATTTTATTTTAGTTATTATAACAGTTTCATCGTCTAACCTGATCATCTCAACCTGATACTTTGGGATAGCTAAGTAAAATAAACCTATGAGAATATAAGGGGTCTGGTCTCAACATTTGGCTTATTGTATTTTTAAAACATGATAAAAGCGTAATAAAGAACTGCTTATCGTTGCAAAAAATCAAATTACTCTTTAATTTTACTTCTCAACAATCCATTCAACTGAATTTAATTTATAAGTCTTTACTTCTTTAAACAACCCCTTAGGTATCGGATTTTTTGCAAAAGGATTTTTCACAATAACAAAACTCTGCTCCGGGCTATCAGGACAATTTAAAAGATCAATATTTGAATATATTACCGCTGAAATCTCACTATAATCAGAATTAAAAAAATAATCAAGTTTAATAGGACTTCTATTAGCCTTTTCTATAATAGGATTAAATCTTACAAAAGAATCACCTTTAGAAGATATTACTAAGTTCCCAGCTCCACCTGCTAAAAATTGCAAAGGAGCATCACAGGGATGATCCATTAAAGATCCATATTGGTCTAAATTACAAATAGAAATCGCTATAATACATATATCATTTGCAGAGACTAAGCCTTTTTTGATATATTGCTTAAATTTATTATATTTATAACAAAAACTCGAAGTTAACCGAAACAAAAATTGCGTTTTGGGAAGATCAAATACACCATCCCACTGCATTTCAGGCAACTTATCTTTTGTCTCACCCATTTTAGGAGCTACAGCTTCAATAAAGGTCTTTAGAGGTTTTTCAATTATGATGTCTGGTCCTTCCTCGCTTGATTTTTTTTGTATTTTTATTCCAATATTAAGCAAGCCTACGGGAAGAATCATTTCCCACCAACGCTGTTTAAACTGATCCCTTTTTTGAATTTCGGATAAGAAATGTTGCTCAGAAACTGGGGCATACTTTCTATATTTTTCCCAGAGACATTCAATTTGCTTCTTAATTTCTGCTCTCTCTGAACAATCACGAATTTGAGAGTATAACCGATCTTCATTTTTCGTTTTATTTAGAAAGAATGATTCCATAATAAAAAATTACCTCCTTATAATTTTGCACAAATAACTAATATTTTTTATACAGTAATCTAGCTTAAAACTATTAAACTAAAGCTAAATCCTTATTTTTTACATTATTTTCCTTATAATGAGCTATCCCCCGATAAAGAGGATTTTCCAGTATATATTTAATGGTCCCGGCATACCACTTACCGCCCCTTGCGGTAGGTGTGCCTTTTTCATTTAGTTCCCTGGCTATGTCTCTTAATCCCATTCTCTTACGTATCAGGGATGGTTCTTTGTTATACCTCAGACATCTATATTTATTTTACTATATCACTATTAGGGAGTAAAAAAATCTTTTTTAATTTTTCTATATCCTTTTTTTAATACGACAAAATGTTTATAAAATCCTTCTTTTTTTAAAATATATTCCAAACTTTCCAGTATGTAGTTCTTGGTATTTACCGATAA
>JAHIOZ010000153.1 GCA_018894995.1 Patescibacteria group bacterium
AAGTATTAACCGCGAAAAGAGGTTGATCTTTTATTAATTGCCGAAAATAATCTGATTTTTCCTGAGGCATAAAATAATCTAAGGTCATTTGATCACTAGGACCTTTTTTAAATCTTTTTGCTAAATAATCAATAACAAATTTATTTTCTTCTTCTAATTCTTCCTGATAATCTTCGGAAATAAAAACACTGGTATATTTATCCAGCTCTCCAGAGCGAATACTGGAGGCATCCATTTTTTCCGTTTTAATCTCGAGCAGTTTTCCATCTATATTTATCCTTTTTGGTTTTTTTGTTCCTTGCGAAAGAAATTGATTAAAAAAGATATTTATTTGTTGGCGATTATTCTTAGATAATTTACTATCTCTAAAGCCCGCATTTTGCATCGAATTTTTAATCATTCCTTTAATATAATCAAAATCAGCTAATTTACCAACCTCAACTTTAATTCCAAAATCGAAGTGCTCATTTTCAAATTGATGACATTTAAATCTATCAACAATCTCTGTAGCTACTTCATCAACTGTATAAAATTCTTTAGTTAAATCAAATCTTTTTTGACCCAACAGATAATCTACTTTTAAATGTAATTTTTCGGAAGGACAAGTTAATATTAAGGTTCTATTTTGAGGGATGTGTTTTTGGCTGGTCGTTTCTTCGGTCTCCATTCCTGGCTGATATTCTAAATTGAAAAGGTGAAGATTGTGTTTCGTTCGCAATCCGTTTTCTAATATTCGAGAGGTAAAACGAGCTTCACAATCTGTAACTGAAAACATTAATTCCTCTATATGCGCTGCAAATCTTTCATGATTGGTTATAGTGACTACGGGGTAATTCCCTTGGATTATACTATTGGGTACTTTGCGAGGTAATCTTAGACCCCTTCCTAATACTTGAGAGATAAGGAGCTTGGATTTAAATACTCTTTCTTCCATGGGTACAATCTGATAAACATTATCTACATCCCAACCTTCTGATAGTTTATTTACCGCAAAGATAAATTCTACTTTGCCTCCCGGCTTTTCAGGATTGAGCTCCTCTATCTGTTCTAATTTTTCTTGATAATCATCATCGGTGGGTTTACTGATTACGAAAATTACTTTTTCCCTAGCTATTGAATCTAATTGGGAAATTGATAAATCCCTATATTCTGGTCGAGTATTTTTTAAATATTCACACAATGCTTTAATAAATTTCTCAGTATTATTTTGAGCGCATACTTGGGTAGGATTAATAAAAATAGTAATTGGTTTTAGTCGAGAGTTTCCATTTAAATTATAAGAATATTTTTCTTTGTTTTCATCATGGGTAATTAATATCTGTTCATATTTTTGAGGTTGAGAGACAGTTTCCTTTTCTCCTTCAATTTTGGTATGGATAATGGGATTAATTTTTTTAATAATTTTTTCTTCTGTTGCATCTTTTATGGAGTAATTACAAATTACATCAGCAAAATACTCATCCTGATTATAGGGAGTGCCGGTAAAGCCGATATGTCTTTTAATCTTCGGTTCTTCCCGAATAAATTTCATCCATAAACGTTCATTAAGGTCTTCCCCTCTCCCACCTTCTTTAATAATATAAGCATTTCCACTAAAAGATAAATGAGAGTAGGCGTGATGCACTTCATCACTTAAAACTAAAACTTCATCGGTCTGGGAAAATAGAGTATCGCCGATTGAATTCCTCTCTTTATTATAGATAGAATTTATATTTTCAATAACGATGGAATTATCTACAATCGGCTGATTTTCATCTAAAAGATTAATGGGTATATTGTGATATTTTACAGGAAGTTTTTGTTGTAATCTATGAGCGGTTTGTCCGTATAAATATTCTTTAAATTTTCCCCTTAATCCGCTTTCAATTACCGTAGAAGAAGGTCCAAGTACTAATACCCTTTTTGTTTTACCTAAAATAATAGAAAGGTAAGCTATAGCAAATATTACATATGACTTTCCTGTCCCAGTAGCTAAATGAACCACGCCGGATAGACGGTCTGGTAAAGGTAATTGCCTTAGAAAATTTTCTTTACTTTGAAATCGCCGTCGAATAGCTTCTTTTTTTACATAATTCTCTAGGGCTAACTGAGAAATATCTTTATATTCCCCTCCCCAGAGATAAATCATTACTTCTTTTATGGCTTTGTATTGGTATTCCCGAGTTCCCACCAATTCTCTAACAAAATCTTCCACTTCAGAAAAATCGAACTTATCATAATTACATTTATGGATATTGATATCCAAGGTGTGATTTGATAAATACAGTTTTTCAACCTTGGCCATTTTAAGCAACCTTCCTTTTCTTAAATTTTGATAACTTTACTTTCATTGCCGTGTTTATCAATAACAATTAAATGGCTATTTTCGACTAACTCTTCTATTTTAACTATTCCTTCTTCGCTAATTTCATTTTTATAGGTTGCCTGGTCAAGATTAAATACTTGTCCATCATAGTTTTTGTCAATTAGTATCATAGACAGCCCTTCTAATCCTTCATATCTTTCTTTGTTTTGATTTAATATCCCAGTAGAAAAATGTTTTATTTTAAATCCTTCTGGTATTTTTTCTATTTCTATCTCTATTTCTTCATTAAAATAAAAACCGACCGAAGAGATAAGTTTATTAATATCTCCGGCAGATGCAGGCTGGTCTTTAATCTGAAAATGGCGAGAAACCTCTTCTAATACCTTATAAGGGAATTTTAATAATTTAAAATTAATATCTTCATTATTGCCATTTTTCAAAGTGGTGTTAGTTATGATTGTACAGGATTCCGGAGTTACTATATAATAATCTCCTTTTAATCTTCCTCCTGTAGCTCTAACTATCTCTTTTAAATAGTCTTCATCTATTCTAACTTCTTTAAGATATTCATCATCCCAAATGGGATACACTTCTACCGGATTATTATCTTTTTCAGCATATATATTAGATAGTTTATATTTCAAGGAATAATCTTTTTCCTCTCGCATAATGCTAAATAATCCCAATACAAAATTAATATAGGCTTCTTTATTTTTTCTTAAATTCATAATCCGAGAGAAATCATATACTCCGGCAGAAATTATGGAAAAAGGTTGAGGGGGCTGGCCATATTTTTCATTTTCCTTCGCCTCCTGGCCTAATTTTTTGGAAGCAGCAATAGTCCAAATTCTTTTTTGCATAGTATAAATAGCGTGTTTTCCAAAATCACACATAATCCAACGACGACCCAATTTTTCGGCAACTGCGGCAGTAGTGCCAGAACCAGCGAAACAATCTAAAACTAAATCATCAGGATTAGAACAAGCTTTAATAACCCTCTCTAATAATACTTCTGAATTTTCTGTTGGGTATTTAAAGCTACTTGAATATCCTGGTATGTCCGTCCAATCACTATTAACAGTTTGGAAAGGATATTGAATATACTCTGGAAGACCTTTAACTCTATTATTGTTTCTATCTAAATATGTTCTATTCTTATTAATTCTAATTTTACCTTCTAAAAACAATTTATTCGTTACATCTTGTGAAAAGGTCCAATGACTATTTTTTCGTGCAATAAATAAATTATTTCCTATTCTAATTTCAATATTTTTACTATCTCCCGGTCCTTCTAACGGCACCCATTCAGGCTCTTTTTCTTTTTTACAATATTTGCAAATTCTAT
>JAHIOZ010000131.1 GCA_018894995.1 Patescibacteria group bacterium
AGCTTGCAATTGTTTGATGAGGTCGGCGACTAGGGCTTGCAACATTTCAATTTGTTTTTCAATTTCTTTGATGGCGGCTTCGTTTTCCAGTGAGTAGTTTGTAGTTGGTAGGACGATGATGAGCCACCCTGGGCTGCCACGCTATCGCTCGCAGAGACGGACGAGGAACTTCCTCCTCCCCCTCCGTAAATCTGACTGAACTTGGCTCGGGTGGTTGGACCAAAAACTCGTGAAAAATTCAACCAAATTTTTAACTCCGTCTCTGCGAGCGATAGCGCGGCAGTCCAGAATCCGTCGTCGTCATCATCCTACCCACTACCCACTACAAACTACCCACTAACAGTAACTGATATTGAAAAACAAATCATCGCCCTCCAACAAATAGTCTCCGACCTAACCAAACAACTAGAAGAAGTATTGAAAGGAATTTAAAAAGTTTAAAAAAACTGGAGCTTATACAACCTAAGAAACAAAAAAGTTTCGCTTTAGCGAAACTTTTTTGGTTTTTTATTTACACTTTTTGTGCTTATTTCAATTCTTTTATAAATATTTCTTGCAATATGTTAGGGTTAGCTGAACCTTTTGTTTCTTTCATCCCTTGCCCAATTAAATATTTTAGAGCAATTTCTTTTCCGTTTTTAAAATCAGCAACTACTTGAGGATTTTCCAATATTATTTTTTCAACAATCTTTTTTAATTCGTCTTCATTACTCTTTTGAATTAAATTATTTTTCTCAGCGACCTCTTTTGCAGACCCTCCTTCTTCAAACAAAATTTTCAAAACATCTTTTGCTCCGCGGGAAGATATTTCCCCCTCTCCAACCATCTTAATCATCTGAAAAAAATTATCAGCATCAATTTTACCTAAACCAACCATATCGGAATTTTTCTTTAAACCAACCAAGTCGGAAGTAATATAATTTGAAGCAAGTTTAATTAATTCTTTGTTTTGCTCGTCTGCAGGATTAAGGTCATCACCGATTTTTTCAACGACAGACTCAAAAAGGTTTCTGTAAACTTCATCAACAACATACATCTCTACATCTTCACCTTTAATCCCAAAATCCTTTAAAAATCTTTCCCTTTTCTCCCAAGGCAACTCGGGTAACTCTTTTTTCAAAACATCTTTATTAAATTCTGGGATTTCACTTATTTTTAATTTGGGCAAATCCGGATCAGGGAAATATCGATAATCAGCTGAGCCCTCTTTAATTCTTTGGGAAAAAGTTTTTTGTTTATTTTCATCCCAACCTCTTGTTTCCTGAATTATTTCTCCGCCATCTTCCAAAACTTTTATTTGTCTTTTTATTTCATAGTCAATGGCTTTTTCAACCACTTTAAAAGAATTCAAATTTTTCACTTCAACTTTAGTCCCGAACTCGCCGTTATCACTAACAGAAATATTTGCCTCAATTCGCATTTCGCCTTTTTCCATATTAGCTTCCCCGACTCCAAGATAACGCAAAAGCAATTGAAGTTCTTTTGCAAAAGCACTCGCTTGCTGAGCGTTTTCCACCACTGGTTCTGTTACCAACTCCATAAGAGGAAGCCCGGCACGATTGAAGTCAACGAGACTAATCCCCTTTTCATCATGAATTGATTTAGCTGTATCCTCCTCCAAATGCACTCTGGTAATTTTAACCCCTTTCAATTCACCCCCCGAAACAAGGGGATATTTATATTGGCTAATTTGATAACCTTTTGGAATATCCGGATAAAAATAATTTTTTCGGTCAAATTCGGTGAAATCAGCCAAATCAGCACCCAAAGCAATACCAACCTTTAAAACACTTTTAACCGCTTCTTTGTTTATTACAGGCAAAGTGCCCGGATGAGCCATACAAACAGGGCAAATATTTACATTCGGTTTTTTCTCGTCAGGATCATTTTTTGAATTGCAAAACATTTTTGTTTTTGTTTTCAATTCAGCATGAATTTCCAGTCCAATTGTTGGTTTATAGTTTTTCATCATTTTCATAATATAATAAACAAAATTTTACCACAAAACACCAACAAAAAACACAAAAAACTTGAATCCAAACCTAAAAACGATAAGTGGGCTCCCGACACCCACTTTTTTTTTCGTTTGTTTTAATTTACAAAAAAGTGGGTGTCGGGAGCCCACTTATTTTAATCTTCATATCTTTTTTCTTTTATTCCTTCAATCGTTTCCTCAGCAAATTTTTCATAATCTTTCGAATTTTTAAATTGTCCTAAAATGATATCTTTTCCACAAATTTTAAATTTATTATCTTTTTTAATATATTCATTCCAACTAGACCTGTTTGGAATTAAATCTAAAAAATGTTTTTTAGTTCCATCAAATTTTTTATGAACTTTATTATTCAAATTTACATAAGCGCTAACATGCAATAATTGTTCGTTTGATTCTATATGAACCGCTTTAAATCTACCTTGAAACAAGGTACCACTTCTTTTGTATTTTTCATTAAAATACAAAACATACCCTCCTAATCTTTTCATAAATTCACTTATGCCACCATCCTCTATTTCTTCCAAAAGAAAATGAAAATGGTTAGGATTTAAGCAATAACAAATAATATTAACTAATTTTTTATTTTTTGTGGGCTCCCGACGCCCACTTATTTTATCTTCCTTATTTCTATCAACGAAAAAGATATCATTTCCTGTCTCGATGCGATTAAATTCTTTTAGACTTTGAATAAATCTAAAAGCATCGTATTTGTCAGAAAAAATATCTCTTTTGTCTACTCCTCTATTAAAAATGTGGAAAAATTCTCCCACAACGAATGGTACTTTTCTCATAAATAACATTATACCTTGTTGGTGGGCTCCCGACACCCACATTATTGTGGATATTATTTTCTTAATA
>JAHIOZ010000132.1 GCA_018894995.1 Patescibacteria group bacterium
TCATTTTGATTTTTGAGATTTAGATTTTTGAATTTAAAAAATTTTTCAAAAAACTTTTTCTGTGTATCTCGCACACTCCATATTTCTTAATCGCTTCCATATGTGCTTTTGTTCCATATCCTTTGTGCTTTTCAAACCCGTATTCAGGATATTCTTTTGCAAATTTGCACATCAAAGCATCGCGAGTTACTTTAGCGACAATTGATGCCAAAGCTATCACCAATTCTTTTTCATCTCCTTTAATGATAGTTTTTTGATTTACAAATTCATCCGGCGCCCGCAGTCCCCCATCCAACAACACCAAACAATCACTTTTGTGGGCTCCCGACACCCACACAGTTTGCAAGGTTTCCAGTGATTTGTCTATACAAGCTCTTATTGCCGGAACAATTCCGAATTGGTCAATTTTTATGTTATCAACAAAAACCACTTTGTAATTGAGCAACCCTTCCTTTTGAGCTTGGCGAATATTGACGAACCATTCGTTTCTTTTTTTAGGAGTAAGTTTTTTTGAATCTTTAAAATTTAAAAATCTTTCTGTAACTTCTTTCAAATTGCTTGCAGAAACAATCAAAGCTCCTACAGCCACCGGCCCGGCGACGGGTCCTCGTCCGACTTCATCTATTCCTATTAGATATTTATAACCACTTTTCATTTTATTAAGTATACAACAAAAATGTTAATCTGGATCGCCACGCATGACACCATTTTTTAGTTTTTTGAAAAACAAAGTTTTTCAAAAAACTAAAAAATGGTGTCATGCTCGCGAAGACGGATTTTCCTCCGGAAAATCCGCCGACGAAATGCCGAAGGCATTTCGTCGATGTCGTTTCCGCGTATTTCTGCATTTATTCCGCGACCTTCTGCGGTTTGTTAAAATTTTAAATTTAACAAACATTAAATTGCAAAAAACCGTTTAAAATGTATAATCTTTAGTTATAGTCTTTAATAAAAATAATAAAATCGGTAATAAAAAATATGTCAAACGAAGAAATCATCATTTATACGCTGTCTGGAATAACCGCCTTACTTATAGTATGGATTGTCAGACTTGAAATAAAAATTAAAAGCATACCTTCCGTAAAACTGAATCAACATTTGAATAACCAAATCAATATTTTGCAAAAGAACATTGCTGAATTGTTTGAATTCAAATCAAACACAGGCGAACAATTTAAAAAAGCAGGAATTGAATTAAGCAAGAGAATCGGAGGAATTGAAACAATTCGTTTCAACCCTTTCAAAAGCGACGGCGTCGGCGGAAACCAAAGTTTTGCCACCGCCTTGGTTGACGATGAAGGAAACGGAGTGATAATTTCTTCGCTTTATTCAAGAGAAAGAGTCAGCGTTTTTGCCAAACCGGTTAAAAACTGGACTTGCGAACATGAATTATCGGGAGAAGAGAAAGAGGTGTTGGAGAAAGTAAAAAACAAAAAAAGGATCTAGGGTTATTAGGAGGGTTGTAGGGTTTAGGGTTTAGTAAACGAAAAACGACCGACGCTGGATCGCCACGCTTCTCCACTTCGTTCCGAAGTTCGCGAAGACGAATTTTGCCAAAGGCAAAATTCGTCGTCGTGTTTAGAAATTAAAAATTTAGATTTATTTAAAAATTAAAAATTACAAAATTAAAAATTGTTTTTCTACGCCCTAATCTAAAGCTATACCCTAATCTAAATATGATAAAAAGCAACATAACAAAAAGTAATATAACCGAACGCCCTCCCATTGTCGCTGTAATGGGTCATATTGATCATGGAAAATCCGCTCTTTTAGACTTTATAAGAAAATCAAATATTGTGGAAGGCGAAGCAGGAGGTATTACTCAGCATATTTCAGCTTATGAAGTTGTCCACAAAACCAGTGATGGAAAAGAAAAGAAAATAACATTTTTGGACACTCCCGGACACGAGGCTTTTACAGCAATGAGATCAAGAGGAGCAAATATCGCCGATATCGCCATCCTGATTATTTCAGCGGAAGAAGGGCCTAAACCTCAAACAATTGAAGCTTACAAATCAATCAAAGAAGCGGGAATTCCTTTTGTAGTGGCTATCAATAAAATAGACAAGCCTGGTGCAGATGTAGAAAAAACAAAACAGCAATTAATAGAAAAAGAAATCTACTTGGAGGGCTACGGAGGAGACATTCCTTTTGCTCCCATATCAGCCAAGACAGGACAAGGTGTGCCGGAATTATTGGACACTGTTTTGCTTGTGGCAGAACTGGAAGAATTAAAAGGAGACCCCGACTTGCCGGCTGAAGGATTTGTTTTGGAATCCAGTAAAGATTTTAAAAAAGGGATTAATGCCACTTTTATAATAACAAACGGTTCTCTTAAAATAGGAGATTTTGTTGTGAGCGAAAACAAATGCGCTTCAGTGAGAGCAATGGAAAATTTCTTTGGAAAACCGATTAAAGAAGCTGTTTTTTCCAGTCCTGTTAAAATCGGTGGGTTCAAAGAAACGCCAGCTACGGGATCAATTTTTGCAACTTTTCACTCCAAAAAAGAAGCCGAAAAAATGGCTCGAGAATGCGAAAGTAGTGATACTCCTGCTAAAAAAAGAATTTCTTATTCCGACGAAACAACAAAAACAATAATTCCTCTGATTATCAAAGCTGATGTATTGGGAACAGTGGAAGCTATCCAACACGAATTGGCAAAAATAAACAACGATAAAATAATCATCAAAACAATTTTTTCGGGAGTTGGCGATATAACGGAAAATGATATCCAAACAGCCGGTGGAAACAGTAATACTCTTGTAGCTGGCTTTAATGTTAAAATTGATAAGAGTGCCAAAGATATGGCGGAAAAAACAGGAGTTGTGATAGGAACATTCAATATTATTTACAAATTAACGGAGTGGTTGGAAGAGGAAATCAAAAAAAGAACACCAAAAATAAAAATTGAAAAAACAATAGGAAAAGCAAAAATCATCAGAGTATTCAGTAGAACAAAAAATAAACAAGTGCTCGGAGGAAAAGTTTTGGAAGGTTCTTTGTCTCTCAAATCTCAAGTTAAAATTTCCCGAAGAGAAAACGAAATAGACAAGGGAACAATTTTTGAACTTCAATCACAAAAAATTAAAACGAAAGAAGTCAGAGAAGGTGAAGAATTTGGCGCAATGGTTGAGGCGAAAAAAGAAATCTCTCCAGGAGATGTGATTGAGGCATTTATTATAATAGAGGAGTAAACGACAAATTTTTAATTTAAAATTTATAATTTTAAAACAATTTTTAATGAAATAATTTTTTAACACGACGACGAAAATTTTGCGAAGCAAAATTTTCGTACTACTCACTACCAACTAACAATGAATTTAAGACAAGAAAAAATAAAAGAATTACTAAAGGGCTTGGCTGCTCAATTTTTGCAATTTGAGTCAAACTATACTTCCCTAATCACAGTAACTGATGCAAACGCATCCAGCGATTTTAAAAGAGCCACCATTTTTGTAACGGTATATCCGGAAAGCAGTGAAGCTTCAGCACTTGATTTTTTAAAAAGAAAAAGAAAAGATTTTAAAAAATATGCAAAAACAAAAGTAAAAATGAAAACAATTCCCTTTTTTGATTTTGAAATAGACAAAGGAGAAAAGAACAGACAAAGAATTGACGAATTACTAAAAAATAACTAAAATATGTGTATAGTTAGTATAGTTAGTATAGTTTTCGGCGTAGTGGCGAAGTGGTAACGCTGTGGTTTGCAAAACCACCATGCGCCGGTTCGATTCCGGCCTACGCCTCATTTTGTTAGTTCGTCTTTGCGAGGATTTTTGAAAGAATTTTTAAAATAAAATTATGAACGGGTGTCGTTCACCCTGTAGCAAAGCGGGGGTGTCTTGGGCATTTAGCCCGAGCAGTATAAAAACCCTGAGAATAATTTTTTTAAAAATTCTTTCAAAAAATCCGTGGCAACCCAGAAACAACAATAATGCCTAGGTGGCGGAATTGGTATACGCGCACGACTTAAAATCGTGTCCCGCAAGGGATGTGGGTTCGACTCCCACTCTAGGCACAATTAAAACAGCCAATATATTCTTTGAATAAAATATATTCGGTGTTTTAATTTGTAGTCTGTGGGAGTCGAACGGAACTTTTGCGCCGAAGGATAAAGCAAAAGTCCGTGGCTTCGGATGAAA
>JAHIOZ010000133.1 GCA_018894995.1 Patescibacteria group bacterium
CGCAAATTCGCGAACAAAACTAAAGTTTTGTTCAAAATTAATTTTCGCAATTCATCCCTGTGGCACTTTTTTCTAAAAAAAGAAATAAAAAACCAGGGTTCTTGCGAACTTCTTAAAGCAAAACAACACCATTGTCAACCCTTTTTTCTTTCTTTCAAAATTGTTAAGATTTAAAAATTATAATAGTCGTCGACGAATTTTGGCAAAGCCAAAATTCGTCGTTCTAAAAACTAAAAACTCTTTAAATTTGAAAAATTTAAAGCAACGACGCAACTAAAAACTAATATTATGAAATACATACTTGGACATCTAAACCCCGACACCGACACAATTTGCTCTGCGCTTGTGTATGAAGACTTTTTGAAACAAAAAGGCGTTGAAGCCAAAGCGATGGCTTTAGGTCATTTAAATAACGAAACAAAATTTATTTTTGAAAAATTTAGCATTACCGCTCCGGATCATGTTCACGAACTCCCCCACGGTTCTGAAATTATTCTTCTTGACCACAACGAAGAAAAACAAAGTATCAAAAATGTTAATAATTTGGATATTGTTGAAATCATTGATCATCACAAAGTTAAAATTGAAACCGACAAACCGATTTCAATCTTAATTAAACCGCTTGGCTCATCTTGTTCAATTATTGCAGAAAAATACTTGGAAACCGGGTTTCCAAGTGAAAGTGAAAAGTTGGGTGTTGGACACCCAACTTTATCAAAAACAAATGCTTCCCTGCTTATTGCTGGAATTATTTCAGATACTTTATTCTTCCGCTCTCCCACCACAACTCAAACTGACAAAGATTTAGTTGAAAAACTAAACCAAATCGCTCAAATTGAAGATTTGGAAAAATTCAGTTTGGAAATGTTTGATGCAAAAAGTGATTTGGGCGATATGCCAATTGAAGAAGTCGTTAGACTGGACTACAAAGTATTTGATTTCGGCGGTAAAAATTACGGAATCGGTGTAATGGAAACCACCAACAAAGATTACGGAATAAACAGAAAAGATGAAATTTCAGCCAAACTGAAAGAAATAAAAGAAAAAGACAATTTGGCGGGAGTATTTTTCTCAATCATTGATATTTTGGAAGAAAAAAATTACACACTGACTTCCGGAGATGAAGAAACCGAATTGTTTACTGAATTATTTAATGCCGAAAATCAAAACGGTATTTTATTTGTAGATAAACTAATCTCAAGAAAAAAACAAATCGTCCCCAAATTCGAAAAACATTTCACAGATGCTCGCAGATTTACGCAAAAAAACCACCAAAGGTGATTTGTTACTTTAAAAACTTTCAACTTTATAAACTCATTTCATTTTCCCCATAAAAACTTTTTCTAAAATGTTACTGTCTGTGATGTTTTTGGCGGTGTTTTGAGCGACAACTTTTCCTTTATCCAAAACATAGGCCCGGTCAGCAATATTTAAAACCGATTTGATATTATGTTCCACAATCATAATCGCCGTTTTGCGATTTTGATTTATTTCTTTGATTTTTGCAAAAACTTCTTTGACAATTTTAGGAGCCAAACCAAGCGACGGCTCATCCAACAACAAAACTTTTGGATCAGTCATTAAACCTCTCGCCAACGCCAGCATTTGTTGTTGCCCGCCCGAAAGTGTCCCAGATTTCGCATTTCTTTTTTGTTTTAGCACTGGGAACATTTCCATTACTTCATTTATTCTTCTTTTTAATTCTTTTTTATCTTGAACAATAAAACCTCCTATTTCTAAATTTTCCTCAACAGTCAGATGAGTAAAAACTCTTCTCCCTTGGGGAACAAAAGCGATTCCTTTTTGAATTATTTCATGTGGAATAGGCTCAATTGAATCTTCATGCCACAGAATTTTCCCCGCTTGAATCGGAGCCAAGCCAAACAACGCTTTCAACACGGTTGATTTTCCCGCTCCGTTTGGACCCATCAAAGCCACAATTTCTCCCTCGTCCAAAGCAACATCGACACCATCAAGAGCCTTCACTCCCCCATAGTGAACTGAAATGTTTTTTAGTTGTAATAGAATTTCGTTTTTCATAATTTATTATTTATTACTTCTGTTTTATTACTTAATACTTATTACTCATTTATTCACCGAGATAAGCTTCAATCACTTTTTTATCTCCCAACACTTCTTTCGGTTCTCCTTCTGCGAGCAAGTTTCCACTTTCCATTACAAAAACATAATCGCAAAGTTCTCTGATTAAACTCATATCGTGCTCAATCAAAATAACCGTTTTGCCTTGTTGTTTTAATTCTTTGATTATTTCGGAAATCAATTTTACCATTTCCGGAAACAAGCCGGCAAAAGGTTCGTCGAGAAAATAAACATCGCTTTTTGTCGCCAAAACTCGAGCGATTTCCAAAAGTTTTCTTTGCCCGTAAGACAAATTAACCGCCAACTCGTTTTTCTTTCCCCAAAGCCCCATTTTTTCCAAAACTTCTTTCGCTTTTTGATTATGAAATTTTTTGTGTTTTTCAAACAAAGCACTGGCAACATTTCTTTCAGTCAATACCACTAAAATATTATCCAAAACTGTCATTTGCTCAAATAACCTGACATCTTGAAAAGTTCTGGTCGATCCAAAAACAGAAATATCGTAAGCTTTGATTTTAAAAAGTTCTTTTGAGCCATTCACAAAAACACTCCCTGTATCGAAAGGAATCATTCCGGTTAAAAGATTTATCAAAGTTGTTTTTCCGGAACCGTTCGGGCCGATGATCCCCGTTATTTTTCCTTTTTCAATTTCAATAGACAAATCATCAACGGCTCTAACCCCGTCAAAATTTTTTGTTACCCGTCTCACAGAGATTATGGGTGTTATTTTTTTAGTTTTTAAAATTGTGTTCATATTTTTTCAGTTTTTAGTTTTTTCCGCCGGCGAGCGGAAGTTTTTAGAATCACATTCATAAATGTAACTACTGTGGATAACTTTTTGACTTGTCTTTGAATTTCTGCTATAATTATCAGTAATAAGAAGTAAGACCTTCCGTGTTGGGATACCGAATTGGCGTCCCGTTAAAACGGAGGGCTTTCTTTATTCTACGGGAATAACAAATTTTCTCCTACTATTTTGTCTTTAATAATTTCATAATAACTATAATCTCCCTGTTCATATTTTCTAAAAATAGCCCACGAAATAAAATCAACCGTTTGCAGTGATTTTTCCTCGTGAGATCCTTTTAAAACTATCTCAAAATCTCCGTTTCTGCGATTTTTTAATTCCTCGCCCAAATAAGACTCAAAATTTTCACGAATTTTTTTCTTTGTATCTTTTCTGTCTATACAAATATTTATGTGTTTGTCTGTCGGAATAATATCTTTATTGTGCAGTCTATCAAGTAAAATGTTTGCTGTATAATTATATAAATAATTCTTTTGATTTTGTAAATCTACATAAACCTTTTGTTTGTTTAAAACAACACAAAAAATTTTCAAATTTTCCAATTCAGCCAATTTTTTTAAAACTCTTTTTCTAGTTATTTCGTCACAGTGATAAGAATGTAATTCATTTACATTTTTATATTTCTTTTTCAAAGTTTTTCTAACTTTCTTAATAATCTTTTCCAATTTTCTTTTATTATCAATAACAACAACAGTAAAAAGAAACCATTTGCTTGATCGTTTTTTAAATCCCAAATCCCCACTTTCATCTAAAAATATATGAGTCATTTTTTTATTCTTTAATTCTCCAAAATTGTGTCCATAACCAATTTAATTTTACTTTATGAACTTTCTACTTTTTAACTTTTATATCTCATACTCCCCCAAAAATCCTTTCGGTCGATAAAGCATCAAAAGAATAAGAATCAAACCGTAAACAACTTGTCGCATTTGAGCGGCGATATCAGACGGGAAACCGACAAAACGCAAAATTTCCGGCAACAAAATCATAATTAAAGCACCTAAAACAGCCCCTCTCAAATTTGCCAAACCTCCCAAAATTATAATGGTCAAAATAAATACTGACTCCATAAGATAAAAAGAAGAAGGGTCAACGAAAGTAATATAAGAAGCGAAAAGAGAACCCGCCACAGAAGCCATTCCTGCACTGATTACAAAAATCGCCAGTTTATAATATAAAGTATTGTAACCAAAAACCTGAATAGCTTTTTCATCTTCACGAATTGCTTTCAAAACACGCCCGAAAGATGAATTTACTATAAACTTTGATACCAGATAAATTAAAACAGCAAATATAATCGTAAGAATTAAATATGAAAAATTGGAAGAAAAACTGAAATCGTAATTAAAAAATCTCAAATCCGGTTTGCTGATTCCCGGAATTCCCAAAGGGCCTCTCGTCAAATCCTGCCAATTAAGAAAAATACTGAACACAATCACATTAAAACCGAGAGAAGCCAAAGCATAATAATCATCTCTGAATCTGCTCAAAACAAGACCTATTAAAAAACTTATGGACATCGCCAGAATAACCCCCAAAATCATAGAGGTAAAAAATCCTATTCCTGTTTGAGTCAATAAGATTGCAGTTGCATAAGCACCAATTCCGTAAAAAGCAGCTTGAGTAACCGAAAGCAACCCTGTGTAACCAACTACAAGGTTTAAACTCACACCAAGAATGGTATAAATTGCAAATAATATTCCGAGGTGGATTAAATATTCCATGAAACAAAGTTAAAAGTTATAAAATTGAAAGTTTATAAAGTCATTACGATTAAAGAATAACCTATTTTTGGTTTTAAATCAAAAAAAGTGAGTATAAAATACTCACTTTTTTGAGATCAAATTAAATTTTTATTGTCTGTTTACGGTTGTTTTATTTCAAAATCAACACCTGTTACATCGCCATCTTTATCAAACGATAACAAACCTCTTACAGTTTGATAATTTTTGAGGCTGAGAATATAATTTTTTATGCACTCATTATCCTCACCACATTGATTGAGACCATCAATGATTATTTTTCCACTGTCATAACCTAAAGCCACAAGCAAGTCAGCTTCTTTCCCTTTAGTATTTTTATAATCACTCCAAAAATTCGTTTCTCGCTTTTCTACAGGTATAGCATAGTAAATATTATCTTTATTCTTTAATTTGCTTGCAACACCTTCTGCATAAATAGAAGGAGCATAAGCAAAAACTACCCCTTTATAATTTAATTCTCTTAATTGATTTATTGCTGTCGCCATCTGGTCAGGCATCACCATAATATAAATTCCATCAAACTCAGAACTCATCAACTTTGTGAAAACGGTTCTAAAATCATTTTCTTTTGATGACACGCCTTCCGTCCCTATTATTTTTCCACCACCAGATTCAACCACCGATTTAAAATTATCTTTTAAACTTGCTCCCGCAGGGTTGTCATTGACATAAACAATAGCCATATTTTTTAAATTCAATTCTTTGACGGCATATTTACCCACTTCTTCAGCTTCATAACTGTCAGAAACCCACATTCTGAAAATTAAATCTCCTTGTTTTACAACTTCCGGATCAGTAGCCCCGGTAGCAATATACAAAACTCTATTTTCTTGGGTTTTTGGAGAAACTGACATTGCAACAGAAGAACAGACTGTCCCCGTTATTATTTTTACCTTATTTATATCAATTAATTTGCTAAAAGCACTCACACCTGTTTTGGCTTCACAAGCATCATCTTCATAGAAAGGTTCAATTAATCTCCCTTTTATCCCACCATTTTTATTTATTTCATCTATAGCAAAATCAAAACCACTTTTTAACGGTTCACCCCAAGTACTCGCTTCACCAGATAATGAGGAAACAAAACCAATCTTAATCGGTTCGTTTGAAGTCGGCTCTCCTGACTTCTTCAAAAACCCGAACCAAATTATTGCTACGACGATAATTATTCCAATTATCCATTTTGTTGTGTTGTTCATAATTGTTTTCTTATGAGTTTATGAATTAGAAAACAATTACCCCGTTAAATTCAAATTTTTCAAAATTTGAAACTTTTGAATTTTTCTTCCAAAAATTCAAAAGATATTTAACCGGGGTCTTCTCTAATTAAACTCAAGACTTAATTTAATAATAAAACTAAAAACTTTATCTAATAATTAACCACATAATACCAAAACCCAAAAAAAATACAAATTTAATTTAAAAGTTTTTCAATATTTTTTCTTAATTTCGGCAAATCATTTTTGCAAGTATTCCACACAATATCCGCGTCAATTCCAAAGTATTCGTGAATTAAAATATTTCTCATATCCACGGC
>JAHIOZ010000134.1 GCA_018894995.1 Patescibacteria group bacterium
GAGTTAAGCATACTAATATACAAATATTACGAATGATACGAATAAATATGAACAATCCGAATGCCACGAAAAAATGAATTTGAATATGACGAATTTTGCTTCGCAAAATTCGTCCGACGAAACACCTCCGGTGTCTCGTCTCTGCTCGCCCCGTTAAACTTGTTTTTTACGGGGCGAGGAGTTCGGCAAATTGTTTTTGAAGAAAAATTGCGAAGCAATTTTTCTTCAAAAACAATTTGCCGAACGACGCGACAGTCCAGCACCGTCTCAGCACCGTCTCCTCAAAACTCCAAACGCCCCACCCTCTTTAGAGGGTGGGTCGTTTGGAAATTTTCTTAATTTTCACATCTTTTGGAGATTTTTTGGAACCCGGGGTTCCAAAAGAGTTTCAAACAAAAAACGAAGTTGCTTTTGGCAACTTCGTTTTCTCTTAATTCTTAATTCATCATTCCTAATTCTTTTTACTGAACTCGTTTGATAAATTCCGGATTTGCATCTTTAATGGAAAGTTTCAGTCTGCCTTGGGCATCCACTTCTTTGATTATAACCGGCACTTTTTGGCCTTCTTTTAGAACTTTTGAAACATCTTCTACTCTAAACGGAGCAATTTCAGAAACATGAACTAATCCTTCGGTGCCTGGAGCAATTCTCACAAAAGCTCCAAATTCCATTATTTTAACAACTTCAGCTTCTTCAAATTTTTCCCCCGCTTTGTATTCGTGGGTTATTTGTTCAACAATTTCTTTTGCTTTTTGAGCTGAACCATTTTTTCCTGTGATAAATACAGTTCCGTCATCTTCAATATCAATTTCAGCCCCTGTTTTTTCTTTAATTTCTTTTATAATTTTCCCCCCTGTTCCTATAACTGAACCGATTTGGTCTTGTTTAATTTTGATTGTCAAAATTTCCGGTGCATTAGGAGAAATGTTTGGTCGCGGTTGAGCAATCTCTTTTTCTATAACATCAAGAATTTGAAAACGAGCTTTTTTAGCCGCCATCAAAGCTTCGGCAAGAATTTTCAAAGGAATTCCTCCCACTTTAACGTCCATTTGAATTGCAGTAACTCCATTTCTTGTTCCAGCTACTTTGAAATCCATATCTCCGTGGTGGTCTTCGGGGCCTTGGATGTCAGTAAGAAGTTTGTAATTTTTATTGTCTTGCATCATTAAACCCGATGCAATTCCAGCAACGGGAGATTTGATAGGAACACCCGCATCCATAAGAGCTAGTGTACTACCGCAAACCGAGGCCATTGAGGTTGAACCGTTTGAAGCCATTGATTCGGAAACAATTCGAATAGTGTAAGGAAATTTTTCTTTTTCGGGTAAGACAGGAATAAGCGCTTTTTCCGCCAATGCTCCGTGTCCAATTGCTCTTCGATTAAAACCTCCCACCCTTCCAGTTTCTCCGCAAGAAAAAGGAGGAAAATTGTAATGATGCATATATTTTTTTTCTAAATCACCCTCAATTCCATTTATAAGAAGTGAATCTTTAGGGCCTCCTAAAGTAAGAGCTGAAAGAACATGAGTTCCCCCTCTGTAAAAAATTCCTGAGCCGTGAATCATCGGTGAAATTCCGCCGGCTTGAGCATAAAGATTTCGAACCTCTTCCAT
The DNA here is from genome assembly GCA_018894995.1 of Patescibacteria group bacterium. GTDB lineage: Bacteria > Patescibacteriota > Minisyncoccia > Phycocordibacterales > UBA12079 > UBA12079. The sequence continues at coordinate 1,614 of JAHIOZ010000134.1, forward strand.
TCCTCTTCCATCTGCCCTTCTGTTGTTTTCAATCGCTTCTTTGTGGAGTAAATTGTTTACAACATTTTCGTAATAATCAAGAGCAGAAGATAAATTTTCGTCAGGAATTTGTTTGGTGAATAATTTTTTCCATTCGTCTTTTAATCCGTCAATTTTGCTGTTTCCCGGACCGTTGAAAACCACACTTTCCAGTTTTGGTTCAATTTCATTTTTGAATAATTCAATTGTTTCCGGTAATAAATTTGCTTTTTCAATAACTTTTTTTTCTTTTCCAATTTCTGCGACAATATTTTCTTGGAATTTTTGGATTTGTTCTATCGCTTCAGAAGCTTTTGCCAAACCCTCGTTTATTGTTTCTTCGGGGACTTCTTTTGAGCCGACTTCAATCATATTTATGTTTCCGTCTCTACCGCAAGCCACTAAATCCATTTCTATTTCGTTTGCATCTCTGTATTCATAACTTGGATTTACTTCAAAATCACCGTTTTTGCCCATTCTCACCGCACTAACAGGACCTTTCCATGGAATGTCCGAAGTTGCCAAAGCCAGCGAAGCCGCGTTTACAGCCAAAACATCGGGGTCATAATGACCCAAAGAAAGCACTGTGATAATTACCTGAATTTCGTTTCTGATGTGTTGCTCAAAAAGAGGTCTGATTGTTCTGTCAACAATTCTTGCACTAAGAATAGCTTCGTCAGACGGACGAGCTTCTCTTCTTGTAAAACGACTTCCTAGAATTTGCCCTGAGGCATAAAATTTTTCTTCATAATCCACAGTCAGAGGGAACCAATCTGTTCCTTCTCTTGAAAGTGAAGACATCACAGCTGTTGCTAGAATTGTTGTGTCTCCATATTTTAATATAACCGAACCATTTGCTTGATCGGCCAGGTCGGTAAATTGAGCGGTCATTGTTTGTCCGCCGATTTCCATTGAGTATTCCTTCTTTTCCATAATTGTTTGTTTTGAATCTTTCGCTTTTTGTCTTTGCGAGCGTGACATCATTTTTTTAGTTTTTTGAAAAACAAAGTTTTTCAAAAAACTAAAAAAATGATGTCACGCGTGGCAATCCAGCGTTAATTTAAAACATTAAGTTTGACCCTTTTATTTGAATAGTTTTGATTTATTGAATCAATCATCAACTAAATTGATAACTTATTCAATAACTCAAAAACATCTGCAAGAATCAAACCATTAATTTTTAATAATTCGACTTAATTATTTCCAGTATAGCCATTTTTGTCGTAAAAGCAATAAAAATAAGATTACCTTTTTTTCACCCTTTTTGTTCCTTGACTGGGTGATACACTTTTGATACACTTTATTTATTAAAATTTAATAAAAATTATGTCTACAATTAAAAAAAGAATTAATATAAGTATTTCAAAATCTCTTGATGACATTTTAATTAAGTTATCAAAAAGAGATCAGGTTCCTCAAGCAACAAAAGCCTGTGAGCTTCTTCAGTTGGCGGTTGAAATGGAAGAAGATTCTTACTTTAACAAAATCGCATCAAAAAGATTAAAAGAGAGCACAGGGTTTGTTTCTCATGAAGAAGCATGGAAATAATTTATGAAAAAAAAGTTGTAAGTGAAGACATTCCAAAACTTTCTAAAACAAATAAAGAAAGAATTGAAAAAGCAATTAAGGAAAAATTAACTACTTCTCCGGAGTTTTTTGGAAAACCACTTAGTAATTCATTAAAAGGATTTAGAAAATTAAGAGTTGGTGATTATAGAATTATTTTTGTTATAGAAAATGAAATAACAGTAAAAATTGTTTGCATTGACCATAGATCTGTTATTTATAAAAATAAAACAAGGTTTGAATGAGATATAAAACAACTAAGTGGTGGAATATGTTTTTAAAGTTTATAAAATAATTTATTTAATTAATTTTATTAAATTTCTTAATTCCAACACATATCTTCAAGTTTTAAATACTTACCGTTTGATTTTTTTTCTCTGTCTTTGATAAGTTTTTCTATTTGATAATCTTCCAAAATATTTTTTTCAAGTATTTTTAACAAATTTTGTTTTTTTAAACTTTTCATTTTTTAGTTTTAGTGGTCATTTATTTCAAACATTATGAGTGTATTTTTTTCATTTTCATCAAAATAACAACAAGCCCTGTATTGTTTGTTTATTTTGAATTGGTAAATGCCATCTTTTTTTGGTTTTCTTTTCTTGAGTTTGTCAAAAATATTTTCTAAATTTAGGATGTATCCTTTTATCTTTTTATATTGAAGCAATAAATTTCTTTTTTTAAGATATTCGGTGACATCCTCTCTTTCTCTTATATTTGCAATCATTTTTTATATATTAAATAATTCAGACCTTTTTAATTTTTTAGTTTGCTCTATTTTTTTTCTCATTTCTTTTGTTATTTCTTTTTTGGGCACTTCTTCCAGATAAGGAATGAAAGAATTTTCTTTCCATTGTCTGTAAATATCACGAAAAAACTCGGATTGACTCATATATCCGTTTTTTTCAGTTTCTTTTTTAATTTCATCAGCCATTGTTGGTGAAAATGATAACGATAAAATTTTTCTCATATTTTTTATATTTTTAATTAAGTGTATTACAATGTAATACTAACATATTAAAATTAAAAAACAAATTTATTTCTTCCCTCCCTCCCTTTTTGCCGGCATCCTTCTTTTTTTGTAGCCCATTAAATATTTTGTGTGTTCTTTGTCCAAATCCATAAAATCGTCGGCTTTTTCCATCAGTTTTGATGACGATGAACGGCCGAAAGAAACTACTTCCACTTGGCAACCCTCATTCATTTGCAAGTATTCAACAAGCGGAATAAAATCACCGTCGCCGGAAACTAAAATAATTGTGTCCAATTTTGGTGCCATTTTAACGGCATCAATTGCCAACCCAACATCCCAATCGGCTTTTTTAGCTCCGCCAAAAAATATTTGCAAGTCTTTTGTTTTTGTTTCTATGCCGAGTTTTCCAAGCGCTTCAAAAAAACTTGATTCCTCGCCGGATTCCGTTGTTATTACATAAGCGATGGCACGGATTAAAGCTCTGTCGCCCACCGCGTCTTCCATTATTTGCTTGAAATTAACTTTTGAATGATAAAGATTTTTCGCACTGTGATATAAATTTTGTGCGTCGATAAATACTCCGACACGTTGTTCTTTGTGTTTTATGATAGACATATAAAATGAATCACGAATCAAGAATTATGAATCATGAATAATATTAAAAAAGTTTTGATAAAATGTATAAAATAATACTTGAGAGTATTATCTATAGTATAGTATCCAAAGTTTATAAAGTCCACGAAGTTTATAAAGTTGAAAGTGCGACGAAAATTTCCTTTGGAAATTTTCGTCGTTAAATGAAA
>JAHIOZ010000139.1 GCA_018894995.1 Patescibacteria group bacterium
CCTTCTCTCCCGGCGCATCCTGGCACCCGTGGAGGCCCTAACATCCGCCGTCCGCCGGATGACGAAGGGTGATCTTTCCCAGAAGGTAGAGGTAAGAACAAGAGACGAGATCGGCGAGTTGGCCCAGGCCTTTAACACCATGGCCGATGGGTTGGCCCACCTGGAACAACTGCGTCGCAACATGGTAGCCGACGTTGCCCACGAACTACGCACTCCCCTATCCAACGTCCGGGGCTATCTGGAGGCCCTGCGCGATGGGGTGATGGAAGCCACCCCTGCCACCATGGACCTGCTCCACTCCGAGGCCATGCTTCTTAGCCACCTGGTGGACGACCTTCAGGAACTGGCCTTAGCCGAGGCGGGCCAACTCAGTTTGAATCACCAGGTGGTGGATCTGGGCCAGATTGCGGCCAGAGCTATCGAGGCCGTTCAACCCCAGGCCCAGGCCAAGGGAATCACTCTGCGCCTCGATGTGCTAGAAGACTTGCCCCTGGTGAGAATCGATCCCCAGCGCATGGATCAAGTGCTAGGCAATCTCCTGAGCAATGCCCTGACCCACACGCCCTCCGGCGGGGAAATCACCGTCACGTCGACGGCGAAGGGGACTGCTGTAGAGATCAGCGTCAGCGACACAGGAGAAGGCATCCCCCCCGAGCACTTGCCCCACGTCTTCGAGCGCTTCTACCGGGTCGACAAGTCGCGATCCCGGGCAGTGGGAGGAACTGGCCTGGGGCTGGCCATCGCCCAGCAACTGGTCGAGGCCCACGGCGGGCACATCAGCTTAGAGAGCGAACCAGGCCAAGGGACACGTTTCACCTTCACCGTACCCATAGCCGCGTAGGGGCGGACCAGCGTGTCCGCCCCGGACCAACGTGTCCACCCTTCCCCCACAGACACAACCTGTGTAGGAGCAGGTTTCCTGTACACAATGGCTATCGCCTGACCCCAGAACGTGGCAGAATTGGCGCTCTAGACGAGGATCTGACGATCTCCCTTGAGCAGGAAACGCGCGGAGGATTATAATACCAAGCCATACCAGCCGCAGGAGATCAGGGGGACACAGGTGAAGCCCCGGACTCAACACCCAACCCTAGGAATCAAAAAGTGGCTTCAGCGACATCGCTGAAGCCACTTTGTTCCCCACGACCTGCCCCGCAGCGCCAGTGGCTAGATGACGCACGTGAGCTCTATCCGCAGATGCTCACGCTCTCACGAAGGCCGTTTGATCCTGCTCCCATAATCGACCACAAGGCGCTCGTACTCCCCACTCATCAAGGGAGATGAGATCATGAAATCAGCGGTCGCCCGGTTACACGCCGTCGGGATGTTACGCAGCACAGCAATCCGCAGAAGGGCCTTCACATCCGGGTCGTGAGGCTGGGGCTGAAGCGGATCCCAGAAGAAGACCAGGAAGTCAATGTCCCCTTCCACGATTCGCGCCCCGATCTGCATATCCCCACCCAGTGGCCCACTTCGGAACGACTTTATATCAAGGCCCAGTTCACGAGAGATGATCGCACCTGTCGTGCCGGTGGCAAAAAGCACGTGTTGGCGGAGGGTCTCCTCATTGTAACTCGCCCACTCCAACAGGTCTTTCTTTCTGCCATCGTGAGCCACCAAAGCTATCTTCTTCCTTTTTCCTACCTCAATCTTCTCATATTGCATCGTTCCCCTTCACCTCCGTCTCCACATCGCACGCGGTGCAGTCCCCGCCAAACGCTCTCAGCAACGACTGGAACGAACCGATACCGCTTCCTCCGCGGCCCGCTGTCCGACAATCACACCCCATAATAGCACCGGCCCGGTGCGCGGTCAAGTTCATTTCTCAGGTGCCGGGCACCTGAGTAGTGGGTATCCCGTTCTCTCGGATGAGCGCTCAACTTGACAAGACGCGAGTACCGTGTATAATTAACGTTAGATAAATCACTCATTGTTGGTGATGGACTCTCTACGCGCGCCAGGAGTCCGGTCTCTCCTCGCAGTACGTCCATCAGAGGGCTGATGCCATGAGCAACGAGACAACCCGCGACGTAGTTCTGCGACAGGC
>JAHIOZ010000135.1 GCA_018894995.1 Patescibacteria group bacterium
AAGCCAACGGGTGGATTTGCGGATTGGCTTCAACGAATTTGTTGAAAATTTTTGTTAAATCTTCATCGCTTTTAATTCCGAATTTTGTTTTTGCCAAATCAAAATAAGCGACAACATCTTCAACCGAAATCGGAATTTTTGCCTGTGGGTTTGTTGGATCCTGAGGATTAAAAGCATTTGCTGTTGACGGGTCAATTGGTGAAAGCTCTGACAAATCACTCATTACAATTTCGTCTGCTCCAAGTGAAATCATTGTCGCTGCACTATGTGATTTATAAGGGATAACAACCGAAAATTTATCACAATATTCTCTAATCATTGAAACAAGTCTCCAAGGAACCATCGTATCCCCACCTGTGCTGTAAAGCACCAAATCAATATTTTCTACCTTTCCAATATCTCGCAACTGTTTACTAATTATTGGGATAATATCCATAGCCACACGAGCTCCAATAGGACCCTGTCTATCACTGGTTACATAAGTAATAACTCTTGAATTTCTCAATTCCTCTATTTTTTTAATTAGTTGTTTTCTATTTTCCATAGGTTTATATTAGCACATTAAATCAAGCTTTCAAACTCAAAAAGGCTTTTTTTGTGACGATTATGTGGTCAAGGATTTCAATACCGAGAATTTTACCGGCTTCGGTGAGTCTTTTTGTGATTTTCATTTTTTCTTTTTTGAAAGTTTGTTTTGTTTTGTTATTTCAAGCGAGTGTAAAGCTACTTTATCAAAATCACCCTCTAATTGTTTTGCTTCGGTTTTTTTATATTCGTCAAAATTTTTTTCGGCTATTTCTACCGCTAATTTATGTGAGATTTTGCCAGCATCATTTAATATATCCTTTCTGTTAATTTGCAAAAATTCATTGAGTCTTTCAATCCAATCCGCCATATACATTGGAATTCTTTGTAATGCTTGCCCTTCGGCGAATACAAGATATTGCTCAACAAGATTATTCAAAACCAAAAGCTCCTGTTCATTCAAATAATTTTTAGCAATTGTAGCCTCTTCTTTAGTTGGCTTGCCACCTCTAAAATTTGTCAGACCTACATTCGGTTTTTTGCTATCTACCCTGCCGGCAATTATCTCCGCCGCAGTATTTCCTGTAATCGCATAATGAACTTTGTTTTGGACTGTTTGAAAAAATAAAATACTTTGCTTATTTATCGGGTCATAATCAACGCTGGTGGCGTAAATATCGGTTATTTTTCTGTAAAATCTTTTTTCAGAAGTCCTAATGTCTGAAATACGACGGGTCAGTTCTTCAAAATAATCAAATGGTAAATCTGGATTTTTCAACCGCTCGTCATCCATCACAAAACCTTTAACAATATACTCCCTAAGTCTTTTTGTCGCCCATTGACGAAAAACCGTGGCAATAGAACTTTTTACACGATAACCGACGGAAATAATTAAGTCCAAATTATAATATTCTATATCTCTAGAAACCTCGCGTGTGCCCTCTTTTTGAACTGTAAAGAAATTCTTTACAGTTGAACTTTCTAACAATTCATCTTCTTCCATTATATTTTTTATATGTTGACCTATATTTTGCTTAGTTGTTTGGAAAAGCTCCGCCAATGCATTTTGAGTAAGCCACACAGTTTCATTTTCAAAACGAACGTCAATTTTAGTCTCACCTGTTTCTGTTTTGTAAATAATTATTTGTGATTTTTTATTTTCTTTTGTCATTTATTTTTAAATTATTTATCTATTATCTCATTTTTCAGCTCCAAAATCCACTTTAAAAAACATTCCAACATTCCTAGGAATGTTGGAATGTTGAATGTTTTTATTTCAAACTCAAAAATTGATTTTTTGCGATGATGATGTGGTCAAGGATTTCAATACCGAGGATTTTACCGGCTTCGGTGAGTCTTTTTGTGATTTCCATGTCTTCCTGCGACGGTTCGCAATTTCCGGACGGATGATTGTGAGCGATGATGATTGAAGCGGAAGAATGTTTTACCGCCGGCTCAAATATTTCCCGCGGATGAACGAGACTGGCATTCAATGTCCCGATTGAAATTATTTGTCTTTCAATCAAATTGTTTTGCGTGTCAATGTAAAAAGCGACAAAATGTTCTTTTTTGGAATCACGAATGTCGGAGCATAATTTCCAAATGTCTTCCGGAGAAAGTATTTCGCGCGTTTCGTTTGACTGCAATCTTTTGACCAATTCAATCGCCGACAAAATTTGTGACGCTTTCGCTTTGCCAAGTCCTTTTATTTTTAACAAGTCGTCAAGAGTGATTTTATTTATTTAAAAAATTTGGGTTGGAAAGCCTATTGGATAACGTCTGACATTGGACATGACTTTCCTGAACAAACAAAACTGATGGAAGCAGCTGCCTGGTTTGAAGATCAATGGGCTCAGCCTGATATAAACGGTGAAAGGCGAGATTAAATGAAATAAAGTATGCCTGTCATGAAATAATCTTGACATACCATACAAGTTTATGGTACAAGAGTTGTATGAATAACGACATAAATCTTACAGACAAACAGCTGCAAATATTCAAATTCATCTATCAATCCATCCGAGAAGATAACCTTCCGCCTACTAATCGCGAGATAGCTGATCATTTTAATCTTTCAATAGGTACAATTCAGGATCATATTAAAG
>JAHIOZ010000141.1 GCA_018894995.1 Patescibacteria group bacterium
GCTTTACCGCCTCTTTGACGGCTGCAGCCAGGATCTTCGGGTCAGGGTCATAACCTTGGGGGCAGGCCAGTTTCAGCTCAAATCCCAAACGGCAGGCCGCCTGGATCCAGGTGTTGGCCATATTGTTGCCGTCCCCGACCCAGGCGATTTTCAGCTTGCCGATCTCGCCCTTTACCTCCTCCACGGTCATAATGTCGCTTAAGACCTGGCAGGGATGGAAAAGATCGGTCAGGGCATTGATCACCGGCACCGTGGAGTAGCGGCCGAGCTCTTCAACCACCTCCTGGCCGAAGGTGCGCACCACCATGGCGTTGACATAGCGGGCCATCACCCTGGCCATATCCTTGAGCGGTTCATTGCGGGCCAGTTGGGTATCGCGTCCGGAGAGATAGATGACCTGCCCGCCCAGACCATACATGGCAGATTCAAACGAGACGCGGGTCCGGGTTGACGGCTTTTCAAAGATCAGGCCGATGACCTTGCCGTCAAGCTGATGGTGACGGATGCCCTCCCGGGCTTCCCTTTTCAGCTGCAGAGCCCTCCTGATATAGGAGTAAAGCTGCTGCTTATCAAAATCCCAAAGGCTCAAAAGATGATTTGACATAATAATCCACACAAAATACATGAACCAGAGAGCCCACAGACTTCGCAGAAAAGCACATCTCGCACTCTGCCAACTCTGTGGGCTCCAAGGCTCGTTTTCTATTGACGAGAAGCTGTAATCAAAGAACTAAAGCGTTAATCAATACAAAAAAAGTATCTCTTTGGGAAGTCTTTTTTCCCGGTTGAGCCCCCTTTTGCAATTCCCGTTTTTACAGCGCCCCTAAAACATCATGCAGCCGGTCGACCATTTCATCAATCTGGCTTTCACTGACCACCAGGGGCGGGATGAAACGCAGGGCCACTCCTCCAGCAAAATTGGCCAACACGCCTTTGCCAAAAAGACTTTTTATCATATCAGCCCCCAGGGAGGCACCGCGGCTGGTCAGCACCAGCCCCTGGATAAGCCCCATGCCTCTCACCCCGGTGGCCAGATCAGGGAATTGCTCCGCCAGCCCCTGCAGCCGTCCGGCAAGATATTCACCTTTGCGGTTTACGGCGGCCAGAAAGCCATCGGCCAGCATGGTTTTCATCACCGTTACTGCAGCGGCGCAGGCCACTGGATTGCCCCCGAAGGTGGAGGCATGATCTCCAGGAGAAAAAGAAGCGGCAACCTCCTGCCTGGCCAGCATGGCGCCGATGGGGAGTCCGTTGCCCAGGGCCTTGGCCAAGGTCATGATGTCAGGCTCGATACCGAAATGCTCATAGGCAAAAAGGGTGCCGGTTCGGCCCATGCCCACCTGCACCTCATCAAAAATAAGCACCAGCCCGTGCCGGTCACAGAGTTCTCTGATACCCTGCAGATACTCCTGCGGCAGCGGCCGTACCCCTCCCTCACCCTGCAGGGGTTCACAGAGGATGCCGCAGGTTTTGGCGCTTATCATTTTTCCCAGGGCCGCCAGATCGCCAAAGGGGGCATGGACAAAACCCTCGGGCAGCGGCTCAAAACCCTTGTGAAATTTGGCCTGTCCGGTGGCGGCCATCGTAGCCAGGGTCCGGCCGTGGAACGAGCCCTCCAGCGAAATAATCTCATAGCGCCCGGGCCCCCCATGCTTGCGGGCGAGCTTGATGGCTCCCTCATTGACTTCGGCCCCGCTGTTGGCGAGAAAAACCCGGTCGGCAAAACTGTGGGCCACCAGCAGTTCGGCAAGCTCTGTCTGCGGCAGGGTATAGTAGAGATTTGAGACATGGACAAGTTTGCCGGCTTGGGCGACAATGGCCTCGGTCACTGCCGGGTGGCAGTGCCCCAGACTGCAGACCGCGATGCCGGAGACAAAATCCAGATACTCCTTGCCCGTATCATCCTTCAGCACGCAGCCCTTTCCCTCCACCATCACCGCAGGAAAACGGCCGTAGGTATTCATGAAAAGGCTGTCGCTTTTTTCCATAATGTTTGTCATCATCTTTTTCCTATGATGGATTGTCATTCTGCGGTAGGCACGGGCCATGCCCGCGATCTCTGGCATGACCGAAACATCATTATCGCGGGCATGGCCCGCGCCTACCCCGCGAAACTTTCAGCAGCAAAACGGCGTCACCGCTCCAACACAGTAGATCGGATTTTTCGCGA
>JAHIOZ010000014.1 GCA_018894995.1 Patescibacteria group bacterium
ATCACCCCTCCTTCCAGTACTATCACATCTTTACGATTTTTGATTATTTCTTCATCAACATCTGACGGCTGAGCATCATCCACAATTACAGCTCCTTGTTTTAAGTGTTTTGATTTTATTAAAGCATCCGGTTTGTTTGTTGCCGCTATTATTATATCCGAATCTTTAACTGATTTTACTTTATTTGATACCGTGATTGATATTTTAGGATTTAATTTTTGCATAAATTTTTTTATTTCATTTATTTCTTCCGATTTATGCGACAAATCTATAAGATTTATTTTATTAAAACCTTTTTTGGCAAGAATTTGTGCCGAGGCAGAACCAATTGACCCAGCTGCTCCCAATATAGAAACTGTTATTTCTTCTTTGTTTAATTCCAATTTTTTTAATATATTTACAGTTGTGTCAGTTACAATTTTTGCTGTAAACAGTTTTCCTGTAATTATACGACAATTGGTGTGATCTTGGATATCAAGCCCCCCTTGAGTTAAGGATGTTGTTAATGCTCCCAACCCTATCATTTTTGCACCTTTTTTTTCTGCTAATTTTGCTGTTTTGATTATAAATTTTTTGGCATCTTTTCTATTTTTAAGCATATATTCAGCCAAAAGAGGACAACTTATAACCCAACCGTTTATTGGTTTGTTATTTTTGTCGGTGATTCCTTCTATTTGTGATATTGTTATCGGCCAAAAATGTTTCAATACCCAATTTATAGTGTTTTTTGAAAAATATTTAAAAAAGGGATATTTTTCTATGACATCTTTGACATCCCTAGGATGCACGAGAAAAGCAACTCCTTCTCTTTTTTTTATTTGAGGTAAAAGTCTTATTATTAAATCAAAAAAAGCATTGTATATCAAAATTAAATCTTTCATAGCAGTGTAAATCATACTCCAAAATTATTTTAATCAAAAATGTAAATAAGGTAACCGTCTAATTCTCTTTGGTCTAAATCTTGGAAATTTTTATTTTCGTTATGAATTTTCCCAGCTAATTTTTTACCGACAAACCTCCAATGCCACGGTTCAAATTTGTAATAAGTATTGTCTTCAGGGTAGGAAAGAGTGAAACCATATTTATAAGCATTTTCATTGAGCCATTGATAGATACTTTCATTTTCAAAATTTACCAATCCTTCGCCTAATTCTGGGGTGGTAAAATCAACAGCCGTGCCGAGTTGATGTTCGGAATATCCTTGGTCTGCGGAAAATTGATTGGCCCCGGTTCCGTATTTAACTGTATAAATGGATTTTAAATTTGTCTGTGTTTCAAAAGACCTGAAAGCAGACAATACTTTTATATTGAGGTTAGAATTTCTCGCGCCGTCTATCAGATTTTTAAGATTTTCATAAATTTCTTTTTTTATCCATAAGTCTTTTTCTGGATTCAATGTGTATTGGTTATCAATATTGATTAGATTTGTTGGAAAATAATTTTCACTTAGGAAAAAAGTTTTTGAATATTTTTTGAGTAACTCGGGATCAATTTTCATTAATTTATCAATAGTCCCGATTGCCCCTGTAATATTTTGAATTTGACTTGTTATATCAGAAACTTTTGTCGCTTGGTCGTTTACTTCTTTTTCTAAAATATTTTTTTCTTCTTGAACCAGTGAAAGTTTTTGAGTTGTTGAAGCCAACTCAATTTTTGTTTGAGTTAATTTTTCTTCCAGTGAAATGACCGCTTGTTCTTTAAGTTTAATATTTTGGCTGAGCTCTTTATTTTGGCTGACATTTTTATAAACAAAAAATCCCAAAACCCCGGTTAACATAATCAAGACAGAAATTATTATTTCTTTATTATTATTTATTTTCATTTGAATATATTATAGCAAAAAAATTGAATAAAGTTTATTTTTTAAAAAAAAGTAACGGGGCGAGGTTTTTTTGGGCAAAATTTTTTCGAACAAAAAAAGGACGATTGTCCTTTTTTTGTTCGAAAAAATTTTGCCCAAAAAAACTGAGGTAATCCGGAAGTTTTATAATTTAAATATTTTATACAAAAAAACACCCTGCCAAAATTGGCAGGGTGTTTTTTATAAATTAAGCTTTATTGATTTTAACAGCGTTAAGTCCTTTTTGACCTTCAGCTACTTCAAAAGTAAGCTCGTCGCCTTCGCGAAGTTCGTTGAATTGAACATTCTGTAACTCATTTGAATGAAAGAAAAGATCTTTTTCTTCACCTTCTTGAGCTATGAATCCAAAACCACGATCAGTAAGACGTGCGATTGTTCCTTTTTGCATTTCGATAAGAGAAATTACATTGATAAAGTACTCAAATGCAGAATACTGTACGATAAAACCCGACTTAATTCTCTTACAGCTATGATTTGATTGTCACAAGTATAACATACTGTATATGATTGTCCAGTCAAATTAGGTTTTTAAAAATTTGTTAAATTTGTCATGAATATTTAGAATATTCAACTTACGGTAAATCGTGACGGTCGTCACGATTTACCGTAAGTTGAATTGCTTGATTTTTTGTGAGAATTGTGGGGTCGGCGCTAAAATTAAAATCTCCAGAGGCAAGGCCTCTGGAGATTTTAATTTTAGCGCCGACTGAAATCCAATCGACACAACTCAACAATTTATTTCCCAAAAATTTTAACCAATAAAAGTCAAAGCTTTACCTGTTTTTCCACCACGACCGGTACGACCGATACGGTGAATGTAATCTTCATAAGTAGAGGGAAGCTCATAATTGATTACGTGACTGACATTCGGAATATCAAGTCCTCTGGCTGCCACATCAGTAGCAACTAAAACATTAACTACATTTTCTTTAAATGCTTTTAATGCTTGCTGTCGTTGCCCGTGATTTTTATTTCCGTGAATTGATTTTGTTTTAAGACCTCGACCGGAAAGAAGAACAGACAAACGCTCAACTCCTGCTTTAGTTCGTCCAAAAATCAACACTTTATTAAATTCAGGTTGAATTAATAATTTATAAAGCAAATCAACTTTGGTTTCTTTTTTTACATAAACAACATCTTGATCCACACCGCAAGCAGTATCACCCGTTTTAACAGAAATACTGATTGGGTCGTTTAAGAAATCATTGATGATTCTTTTTATGTCATTAGATAGTGTTGCAGAAAAGAAAAGTGTTTGGCGGTTTGCTGGCATAGCTGACATTAAGAAACGCATATCGTTGATAAATCCCATATCAAGCATACGGTCAGATTCATCTAAAACGATAGTTTCAAAATTATTAAGTTTTAAACAGCCTCGGTCAATAAGGTCTTTAATTCGTCCCGGAGTTCCTATAACGAAGTTATAATTGCGACGCAAATCTTTAATTTGACGGAAAATGGGCATTCCTCCTACGGCACAAACAGAAAATACGCTCAGGCCTAAAGCAAATTTTATTAATTCTTGGTTGATTTGAAGAGCTAATTCTCGTGTTGGTGCAACTATTAGTATATTTTGTCTCTTATCTTTTGCTACTTTGTCCAAAAGAGGAATAATGAAAGCAGCAGTTTTTCCGGTACCGGTATTAGCAATCCCGACGATGTCGCGTCTGTTTAAAACATGGGGAATAGCTTGGTCTTGTATAGGTGTTGGTTGACTGTAACCGGCACCGATAATATTTTTTTTCAAACGTTCATCAATAGAAAAGCTGGCGAAAGAATTCACCGCCTCGTAAGGTTTTGTCTCTATAGTAGGAACAGCTTTATTGATAAATTTGGATATATCACTGAATTGACTTCGTCCGGAACGAGAACCTCCTACACTAGCACTAGGGCGTCTGCCGAAACTTCGGCCTTGCCCGCTACTGCGGAATCTACCAACACTGCCGGAGCTTCTATTAAAACTTCTTGTGTGCCCGCTATTGCGAGTACCACTGGAATTTTTATTAAAGCTTCGTCCTTGGCTACTGCCGGATTTACTGGCACCACCAGAACTTTTACCGAAGCTTTTGCTTCGGCTTGTATTTTTATTAAACATATATTTTCTTCTAGTCTTTTAGAATAAGAGATAAGTCGACTAGGATCTCTTAAGTTCCAGAAGAAGATATATGGATACGGGGAGATTTAACTTATGGCGCAAGTATATTGTAATTTTTAAATATTGTCAAGTTTTTAGCCCGTAACCACTCACACTTATAAATATCAAACTCATTAAAATCTATAACTAACATTATTACTCTGGACTGCCACGCTTCTCTGCTATTGCTCCGAAGCTCGCAGAGACGAAACGCCTTCGGCATTTCGTCGACGGATTTTCCTCCGAAAAATCCGTCTTCGTGAGGTTTTTTTGAAAGAATTTTTTTGTATAAAAAGAACGACCGTTCTTTTTATACAAAAAAATTTCTTTCAAAAAATCTGTGGCAATCCAGCATCGTTTTTTCATCGTCTTGCATTGCGGTCTGGCAATTATCCATTAACTGTACAAATTCAACAAATGTGAGTGATTACTTTTAATTTTTTGTTGTGATTTTAATAAATACAGTGTATCCTAGTTTTGGCCGTTCTTTAGTCAGTATTTATACCAAATCCAACCAACCATTAAACACCAAGTCTTGAAAATTTTGATTAGACCTCTTGTAAAACTTCTCCTGTTAGAATTTTAAAAATTTAGATGGAA
>JAHIOZ010000156.1 GCA_018894995.1 Patescibacteria group bacterium
AAATCAACCCAAGAAAAAATAGAAGCCATTCCCATTACTCCTAAATCATTCTTTACGATAACATTTATTTGTTTTAATTATATTAATTGGTTTGTTGTAATTTGTTCTTGCTGATACATGAAGTTAATACAATTTTTTTATCATTTTCTACTCTTCAGTAAAATAATCTAAATCAATTTTTTTAATTTTATATGAAGTTATCTCAGATACTCCAACTCCATTATCTACCATGTATTTAGATAATTGTTCACCATCAACAAGAATAATTTTATTTTCTATATTCCTTGCATATTCAATAGCACTTTCAGAAAATATTGAAGTGGTTATAAAGACTCCTTTCTTAGCTTTTTTCCCCAAAAGAGCTCCAGCAAATTTCTGAATGTCTGGTCTACTAACTGAACTTGTCCATCTCTTTGCCTGAATATATATTACATCTAAACCAAGTTTATCTTCTTTTATAATTCCATCTATGCCTTCATCTCCACTTTTTCCTATAGCTTTTCCTGCATCTTCAAATGATCCACCATATCCCATACTGACTAAAAGCTCAACAACTAGTCTTTCAAAAAATTCTGGAGAACATTCTTTAACTTTTTCTAACAAATCAGATAGTAATTTTTCCTGATATTTTTCATAACCAATTTCTAATAAATCTTCAGGTGTTTTTTCTTCAAGTAATAATTCGACCCCTTTGCCTTTAATTTTCTTTTCCTTCTTTGATGGCTTTATGAATTCAAGAAGTTCTGGAAAGCGTTTCAGATATTTTACATCGATTTTTGAAGGTTTTTCTTGCAATACTTTTAAACCTCTATCTGTAATTTTAAAATGACCCTTTGGTGTATAAACTAAAAGCTCGGCTTTCTTTAAATATGTTCTTGCCCATCCAACTCTATTATTAAATATTTGCTGTTTACTTTTAGATAAAAGCTCTGATATTTCTTCTTCGGTCAAGTTAAAATATTTTGCTAATGAATTCCTTACTTCTTGCAATGTACGTTCTTTTTTATCCCCTGTTATTTCAAGCAAGGGGAGCATAATACTTTGAAAATCTGGTATCATAATTGCACCTCTTTTTATTTTTTATTCTTTCTTGTTTAAAAATGTTTTACAAAATTTAAATAAGAAAATGGGATATATCACTATTTATTATTTTATATTAGATGTGAAAACCTTAACTTCACATCTTAAAAATAAAAATGTATCAAACAACTTTGCCTAACACACTATAAAACATTATGCTCCTATTCTTTAGACCTATTAAAAACTGCGAGCTGTTTTGCTAATTTTTTATCATGACAATCTTTTGGTTTTTTAAATAGTTTTATCCCAGAATCTAAAAATATTTTTTGACGACTAGTAATCATCGATTGTAATAATAGATTTTCTTTCAAAGCTGGATCAATAAGTGGCGATAAAGTAACTCCAAGTTGTAAATAGCGAGAAAAAAAGATATACCAAATTATTTCAAACACAGATTTTTTTTCAGAAGCCTTTTTTATTTCAAGCTCTATTATTTCACGTAAATATTTTTTTAAATCATATTTTCCATTATCCTTAAAGTAAACATCTTCAATAATTGCCATAACATAACATAGGATTTTTTCTGACTCCCTTTTTAGTAAAAAGAGAAGGCTAAATGTTTTGAGAATTTGCTTTTTGCGATTTTTCAAATTATTTGAAAAATATAATTTTAAATTACATTTTTTATCGAATAATTCACTTAAAAATTTTTCTATTATGCTAGTCCCAGGATATGCTTTATGAATATCGAGCACTTTTAATAGTGTAAATTCAAAAGATTTGAATGGTATTCTGTTTGGCTTTCGGAGCGAATAAGGGAAATATTCACGGTTATGATGCCTGAATAAGCCTTCTGGTAAACATAGAATTTTAGTTTTATTTTCGCTAATAAGTAAATTAAATTTATGGAGTTCCTCAGAAAGAACACTTAATATTTTTTTAGCATCTTCTTCAGTATTTGCAAGGATTCTGTAATCATCTTTGAAACGTGTGCCTAAAAAAGCAATATTCTTACTTTTCAAATTTAATGAAACGTTTTGATCAATTTTTGCTAAAAGTATTTCAGCAATTAAATCACTGACTGCCGAACCAACGGGAATACCATTTGTTCTACCGTCATTTGCATATTGTACTAATTTATCTATTTTATTTCCAATTAATCTAAAATTTTTATCCGAAAATGCTATGTCTCTGCCATGCAAAGCCCATGCAATACTATGTGTGTAAACTGAATTATAGAAATTTGTAATATCTGTCCTTATTAGGACTTTAAATCTATGTGCTTCAGCGACTAAGTCTCGCTCGGCCATCTCAATCCATTCATAAATTAAACGGCCTGATCGTAATAGGCTCAGCTCTCCTTTGCTTTTAGCATTAACTGGTATAGGTATACTATAAGTATAAATTGAATTATCATTATTAAACATATGATCAATAATAACAGCCCAATCTTGAATTAGCCAATAGACAATATCATGATAGTGGTGCGGATGTTGAATGCCATAAACGCGATATGTTAAAAAAGACTTTGGATATGATACACAACCAAGATTACTGCGTGGTGGATCTTTTAAATTTCCAATATAAGGAACATTTTTCAAAACAAAATTATCTACTTTAAAAGAGGGAGGAAGTATATTTTGTTCAGGAAAATATCCCTCATTTAGTAGCCAATTAGCAATTTTGTTTTTATCAATAGATTTTAAAAGACTGCATGTTTCTTTATAATGTTCTTCGGGTAATGTTGTATTTAATTCATTGTTTTTCATCTTATACTCTCTGATCGAGCATTAATATTTATAAAACATAAAATAATTTTTAATATATGTCAGGGGACTTCCCCTGTTATATTTTATTGTCAAAATAACCGTCCCTATGATATTGCTTCTCTCATTTTCCGCCTCCAAAGAAATATTTATCTTACCATTGAGGCTGATATTTTATTATCTTTTCTGGCATCTATAAGCACAACATATTTTTCATTCGAGATACCTAAGTCTCAAGGATTCTTTTTACTTTCTTCTCTTCTTGTTCTGAAAAAAACAAAATTACCTTTATTGTTTTTTCTGTATCATGCGCTTTCTTATATATCTCTACTTGATTGGCTAAATTCTGCCTAAGCTTGGTATTTGAAGCAAGTTTAAATTCGACCAAGGTTTTATCGAAAAATCCTTTGGAAATCACAAAGTCAACCGGACCACGACCTTCGTTTGCCTCCCTTGATACAGCTGACGTACTGGCAAACCAAGTTAATCTAAACATAATATGAATGTCTGACTCACGCTTGATGGGTTTTCCATTAATATAGAAAAGACGATAACCATCTTTATTTTCAATAACATTCTTTAAAAATGAAACACGTTCATAACTTTCTTCTAAAGTATCACCATGTTTTTCGTAAAACTTTGTTTTCTGAGATAACTGATTTATAAATGCTGAAAGTTCTTCTACAAAAAGACTCTGCACTTCTTCTACACGTTCTTTGCTAACTGATTTTGCTTCTTCTCCATGATCTTCTTTATATTTTATATAATAATCTAGAAATTCAGGATATTTCCTTATTACTTCATTAACAGCCCTGGCAATATCTTTTTTTCTAAAGGCTTTTTCTTTTCCTTTTTTTGTATATTCCGGCTTTGGCAGTGATTCTAAAAAATAGATATTTAACTGATCCCTTAATTCTTCATTAGAAACAGTAGCAACAATATCATGAAATCGGTTAATTAAATCATACTTATTTATCCATGTGTCATCTTTCGTTAATAAATCCTTAGGTGTTAGTAGAACAAAATCTTTATCATACATCGGTAACATAAAAGTCCTAGAATGCCAGCTATTCGTTTCATAATTAAAAGAAACATGAGGAACCCGAAAGTTTTTAAGATTCGATGGATTGATATTCTCTTTTGCAAAATTTTGAGTATATTCAAGTAAGTATCCTTTAATCAGATTTGTGATAAAATCACTGATATTATCACATCCTGTATTCTTTTTAATTAAACAAAGTTTTTCAAGATGTGAACTTCGAGAAATCTTGCTTTCATCAAAATTTGAAAATATCCCATGTAAATTATCATTAAGAGCTCGCGCAAATTCCATACCTGGACCTCTGCCCCTATTACCAATTTCGCTATACCCGAGCCATGTTTGTTTAACCTCAGGAAAACAATACCAACTTCGTAATAATCCATC
>JAHIOZ010000015.1 GCA_018894995.1 Patescibacteria group bacterium
GATCTGTTGACGGATACTTTTCTCATTATGTTTGGGTTTTGGTCGGTTATCAATTCAAGAAATTCTTAAAAAACATTGATTTTAAGCCACTTTCAGCCTAACGAGATTCGGGTTATTAGTATGTTTAACTCGTTTATTCGTATCATCCGTCGTTCTAAAAACTAAAAACTATCGACTGAAAACTTTTTAAAGTATTCGGATTATACATTCGGGGCATTCGGATACACTCACACGCCTTTCCTAATATCGTAAAATAATAAAAATTATTTTAATCACATTTTGTCTGGAAGACGATATTAGGAAAGGTGTGGGGGTAAATTCGTAGTATTCGGATTATATTTTTAATTTCTTTCTTCCTCCTTTACCCCCTACACCTTTCCTAGTATTATATAAACATATAAAATTAAATATTTTTAGAATAAAATAACTTTACTAAAATAAAATACTCACATTTTGCCTGAAAGATGATATTGGGAAAGGTGTGGGGTTTTATCCCTATCTCTATGGAATTAAAATCAAAACTTGAAGAAATTTTTCCTCGTCAGCCGGATGCCAGGAAAAAAGCATTTAAAAAACTCGGGTTAAAAACCGTTGAGGATTTGCTCTATTACTTCCCTTCCCGTTATGGCGACACAACCGAACTAAAAAATATTAAAGATTTACAGGTAGGCGATAAGCCGATTATTTATGCAAAAATAAAAAGTATTAAATCAGGCAAAGGTTATGTAAAAAAAATTACAATGACAGAAGCAGTATTGGAAGATGCCACAGGAACAATCCAAGCCGTTTGGTTCCGCCAGCCCTACATTGCCAAAATGCTTAATGAAGGAAGTTTTGGAAAATTTCAAGGAACTGTTTCTGAAAGAAACGGTAAACTCTATATTGCCAATCCTGAACACCGACACATTAACGACATTCCACTGGGAACGGGCGACTCACTTTTTAACAAAGAAAATACTGACCATTTTATTTATCCGGTTTATCCTGAATCTAACGGGATCTCTTCAAAGTGGATTTACCATACTGTAAACAAAATTTTTTCTTCCGGATTATTAGACGAAATTGAAGACCCTATTCCACAAGAAATATTAAAAAAATATAAATTACCTTCTATTAAAACCTCTTTGATTTGGATTCACACACCTAAAAAAGAATCAGACGCTCTTTCAGCTCGCAAAAGATTTGCTTTTGAAGAAGTATTTTTTATACAACTTTTGCGTCAAAAACAAAAAACTGAATACCAAAATAATCCATCTTTTAAAATTCAAAAAACGAAAGAAGAGGTAGAAAAATTTATCAACCGCTTCCCTTTCAAACTGACCCCTGCCCAAGAAAAATCCATCAATCAAATTTTAAAAGATTTTCAAAGCAACCATGCAATGTCACGACTTCTGGAAGGAGATGTTGGTTCCGGAAAAACTGCGGTGGCAGCGACAACAGTTTATGCCGTAGCCACGACAAAACCAAACGGTGAAAATGTTGGTAATCTTCAAACTGCCTATATGGCTCCAACGGAAATTCTTGCCAAACAACTTTTTGAATCTTTCATTCAATATTTTTCGCACCTGCCAATAAATGTGGGGCTTATCACCTCAAATGGTTGCAGAAAATTCCCCTCAAAGACAAATCCCGACAGTTGGACTGATATTTCTCGCTCTCAACTTTTAAAATGGGTGGGCAATGGAGAAATCCCAATTTTAATCGGAACCCATTCACTTATCCAAAAAACTGTAAAATTCAAAAATTTAGCTTATGTCATTATTGACGAACAACACCGCTTCGGCACGAACCAACGCCGAAAAATGGCAAACAAAGAACAAAACGATGAAACAACAGAAAAAAATCGCGTGCCTCACTTACTATCAATGAGTGCCACCCCCATACCCAGAACCCTCGCTCTCACGATTTACGGCGACCTTGATTTGACTTTGCTTGACCAAATGCCCACTGGAAGAAAACCAATTATCACGGAAATTGTCACTCCGGACAAAAGAGAAAAAACTTATGATTTCATAAAAAAAGAATTGGAATCGGGGCGACAACTTTATATTATTTGCCCGCGGATTGATGAACCCGATCCGGACAAAGCAAAAGCTCTGCGAGTTAAATCAGTAAAAGCTGAAGCAAAAAGACTAAAAGAAGAAATATTTCCTAATTACGAAATTGATATTTTACACAGCAAATTGAAACCTACCGAAAAAGATGATGTGATGCAAGACTTCTTGGAAAACAAAACGAATATTTTAGTTGCCACTTCTGTTGTTGAAGTGGGGGTAAATGTTCCCAATGCTACAATGATAATTATTGAAGGAGCCGAAAGATTTGGTTTGGCTCAACTACATCAACTTCGTGGGCGAATAATCAGAAGCAACCATCAAGCTTATTGTTTTGTTTTCAGCGACACAAAAACAAAACAAACTCTGGAACGACTTAAGGCTCTAAAAAATGCAAAAAATGGTTTTGAATTGGCGGAATTTGATTTGAATTTGCGCGGATCAGGAGAACTTTCCGGCAAAAAACAATGGGGAATTTCCGATATCGGTATGGAAGCAATTAGAAATATAAAAATGGTGGAAGCTGCCAGAACAGAGGCACAAGAAATAATCAAAAAAGATTTTAAACTTAAAAACTATCCTGTCATAAAAAATAAATTGGGAAATGTTGAAGTGCATTTTGAGTAATACCAAATCCAACTAACCATTAAAAACCAAGTCTTGAAAATTTTGATTAGACCTCTTGTAAAACTTCTCCTGTTAGAATTTTAAAAATTTAGATGGAAACATTTTTTTCGAAAAAAAGTTTATTCCTATAAGGTTTTTAGAGAAAAATGTTTATACTGAATTTTAGGAATTCTAACAAGAGTACTTTCTGGAGAAGTCTAATTAAATAAAATATTTCTATCTAAATTAAATCACAAACACTAAAAGAAAACAATGAAATCAACCCAAATTTAAAAACAACGATAAACCGTGCCGATGTATAAGTTTTTAAAAACTTTGTGGGCGCACCAGGACTCGAACCTGGAACCGTGTCGGTATAAGCGACATGCTCTACCAATTAAGCTATACGCCCACAAATTCTTCAAAGAACCTATACTCTTAAATATAAATAAGCGACACGCTCTTCCTCCTATTTCCTGTTTCTCTTCGATCAATTACGGAAATTTTCTGTCTTCAACAGAAACCGGATAAAAAACTTAAATGTTTTTTATCCAATTAAGCTATTCGCCCACACAAATTTTTAATTATACTTGTGCTCTGTGTTCTTCAATCAATATACAATTTTACTCCAATAAACCGAACATCTCTTGGAGATAATTCAAACCCATCAAAACATAATCATTAAATTGCCTATTATAAAATATCACATTACAGGTCCCGTGTCCAAAACTTCCTCTGGTATATGTTATATTTTTAAATTTAGTTTTCTTTATATATGTTTTTTTAAATTGCGATACAGGAATAGAAAGTTCTTTTGACCAATAATCTATTTCTTTCTTTATATTCATATCTGAATATAAATGAATTTTAACCTTTAAATCTTTTTTGTCTATACCTAAATCATTTAACCATTTTATAAAAAATTTTAAAACAGTCGGATCCGTATTA
>JAHIOZ010000016.1 GCA_018894995.1 Patescibacteria group bacterium
CAAAGATTTTTTGACTTCGCCAACTTATATAAAATATTGCATTCTGGTATTCTGCAGAATACCAGAATGCTTTTATTTTTATTATTCTTTTCATTTTCTCGCTGAACCAAAGGTTTATGGTTTAACAATTTTTTCAATAAATACTGCCCAACAATATGCGGAGCTGAAACATCCACCAAATCCCAATTATTTATATTCTTGGAATTTTTAATGTAAAAATCAAAAATCTCTCTTTGCCCGTCCGCAGAATTAGAATTTTGTTGGCTACCAGGTAGCCAATTTTTTTTATTATCCTTCCAGGAAAAGTTGTAAGTGCTATTCACAACTTTTTTATATTTTTCAATAAGAATTACCAGAGAGATAAATCTATATTCATGAATTTTGCTATCCAAAAGTTTTTGTAAATCACTCAAATTCAAATCTGAATATTTTTTTGAAATTTTTCTCTGTACAGGAACTTTCACTCCCAAAAAAATATCACCTTCTCCATACTCCCCCTTTCCCGTTTTAAAAAATCTTTTCAAATTTTTCGCTTGCTCGCGGTTAGCGTTTTCTTTTAATTCTTTTTTTAATTGTTCAATCAATTTCATAAAATAAATTATATCAAATTAATTATTTTTATTTATAGAAGTTAAATAAGATTACAGATCGTTATAATTTTATATATATTTTTAAAAAATCTAAACTGTCAGCTATAAGCTACTGGCTATCAGCTTTTCTATAATATTTACTTAAAAATTTTTCTTTAAATTCCTCAAAATTTTCGTCCAAAATTGATTGGCGGATATCCGCTACAAGCTTATTTATAAAATATAAATTATGAATTGTTGCCAGTGTTCCGGCTTGCATTTCTTTCGCTCTAAACAAATGCGACAAATAAGCTTTTGTATAATTTTGACAAGTGTAACAACCACATTCCTTTTCAATCGGTTCAAAATCCTCTTTAAATTTTGCATTCAAAATATTTATTTTTCCATCTAAAGTGTATATTGTTCCGTTTCTCGCCATTCTGGTTGGAGCAACACAGTCAAACAAATCCACCCCGTTTTCAATTCCACCAAACAAATCAGACGGTTCCCCAATCCCCAAAAGATGCCGTGGTTTTTCTTCGGGCAAAATTTCATTCACCCAGCCAACCGCCGTGTACATATCCTCTTTACTGAAAGAACCGCCAATTCCAAAACCGTCAAAATCCATTTCGGAAATAACTTTTGCACTCTCCCTTCTCAGATCTTCAAACCTTCCCCCCTGCACAATTCCAAACAACGCAATTTCATTTTTGTGGGCTCCCGACACCCACTTTTTTTCTTTGTTTAGTTTTTTGTGTTCGTCGAGACTTCTTTTCGCCCAACGGTGAGTTCTGTTCATTGCCTCTTTTTGATATTTGTAACCGGCGGTTGGAGAAGTGCATTCATCAAAAGCAAAAATCATATCCGCTCCGATGTTGTGTTGGATTTGAATTGATTTTTCAGGAGTGAAACGATGTTCGCTTCCGTCAATGTGTGAACGAAAGATTACCCCGTCTTCATCAATTTTTGCCAAAGCGCAAGATGAATTTGTTCCGCCGTTTTCAGCTCTGCAACGAACCTTGGTACTTTCTCCCGAAGCGATTTTACTGACATTGTCCCCAAAAGCGGCACCCAAAGAAAAAACCTGAAAACCACCTGAGTCGGTCATCGTCGGGCCATTCCAATTCATAAATTTATTTAAACCTCCGGCTTTTTTTAAAATTTCATCTCCCGGTTGCAAATACAAATGATAAGTGTTCGCCAAAACAACTTGCGAACCCAAGTCTTTCACTTGCTCGGGGGTCAAAGCCTTCACGGTTGCTTTTGTTCCCACAGTCACAAAAGCCGGAGTTTCAATAATTCCGTGAGAAGTTTTCAGAGTTCCCACCCGTCCGAGTTTTCCTTCTAATTTCTTTTTTATTGTGAATTTCAACATTTATTAAGAATAATGAATTATGAATTAAGAAGCAAGAAAAAAAACTCTAAATCCTAGACCCCCACACCTTTCATAATGTTATTAAAACAATAAATTTTAATTATAAAATACTCGGTATAGAAGATGAAATGTGTTGGGGGTTTGGTTTTTATGTTTTGGAATTTGTGTTTTGTTCCCCCAGACTGTATCATCTTGATATGGAATACCCAATAAGAATAAATCGCTACCTACTATTAAAAGGCTTTTGTTCTCGTCGCGAGGCTGACCGATTGATTGAGAAAAAACAGGTCAAAATTAACGGAAAAATCGCTGAAATCGGACAGAAAGTAGAGAAAGAGGATAAAGTAGAAGTAGGCAAAAAATTCGAGGAGATTGCCCAAAACAGGGTCTACTTGGCTTTCAACAAACCTATAGGGGTAGTCACTCATGACCCAATTGAGGGGCAGACTAGCATAGATGACATCCTAAAATACGAAACAAAAGTATTCCCGCTCGGAAGACTGGATAAAAACTCGCACGGGCTGATTATTTTGACCAACGACGGAAGAATTACCAACCCCCTACTCAATCCGGAATTGGAACATGAAAAAGAATATGTGGTTGAAGTGAATCACCGCATTGATTTGAATTTCATCCGAGAAATGGAAAAAGGAGTAAGCATTGACGGCTACAAAACCAAACCGACAAAAATTAAAAAAGTTGATCCGCGAAAATTTCACATTATTTTAACCGAAGGGAAAAAACACCAAATTCGAAGAATGTGTTCCGCGCTCAAACAAGAAATCACAGACTTAGAAAGAATTCGTATAATGAACATTAACCTGGGAAAAGTAAAAACGGGAGAATTCAGAGAAATCAAAGGGGAAGAATTAAAAAAATTCTTGAAGCAATTAAATGTTAATTAAATTGTTGTAATTGGAGATGAAAGACGGGATAGCGAAAGCTAATCCGATAAGAGGAAGAACGACGGCGATAATCGTAACCCAAATAATTATCAAAAAATATTTTCTGGTTTTTTCAACCGATTGATAAATCGCGTCAATTTTTTTCTCTTGTTCTTCTATTTTTTTTAAAATTTCTTGTTCCATGGTTTTTTAAATTAGGGTTTACTTTGAATTACGAAACTCACCAAACAATAAATTTTTAGTATCTTTAATCTGGGTTGCTTCGTCGTATTGGTATTGCTTCGAATTTTGAAAAATTCGAAGTCCTCGCAAAGACGGAAAAAATCATTCACTATGCACTAAACGCTATACCCTAAATGCTCCGTTCCAACTGGACTTCTTTTTGCCTTACCCTTGCTTCAAAATTTTTGCTTTTAATCATTTTGGCTTTTTTCTTCTTTACATTAAAGACTAATTCGTCCCCTTTCACATCCACACTAACCGAACCTCCCACCATCATACTGTTTTCAATCATTGAACCCGCAATCGGTGTCAAAACTTTATTTTGAATCAATCTCTTCAAAGGTCTTGCTCCGTATTGAGGGTCATAACCTTTTTTTGCAAGATAAACAAGAGCTTCTTCGGAAATTTTAAATTCAATTTCTTTTTCTTCCAATCTTTTTCGAACCAATTCAATTTGAATATTAACGATTTCTTTTATCGCTTCCGGGGAAAGCACATCAAAAATCACTATTTCATCAAGACGATTTATGAATTCCGGTCGGAAATTATCTTTCAGCACTTTCATTATACTACTTTTTGCATCACGGTAGCTATCAACATCGCTCTTATTTTGCCCAAATCCAATTGACTCCATTTTATCAATGAATTGCGAACCAACATTTGATGTCATAATAATTACGGTATTTTTAAAGTTTACCGTTCTTCCTTTCGCATCAGTTAAAGTTCCATTATCAAGAACCTGCAAAAGTATGTTAAACACTTCGGGATGAGCTTTTTCTATTTCGTCAAACAAAACTACGGCATAAGGTCGGTGACGAACTTGCTCTGTAAGTTTGCCTCCCTCATCATGGCCAACATATCCCGGAGGAGAACCAATCAATTTCGAAACTGAATGTTTCTCCATCAACTCAGACATATCAATTCGAATAAGTGCCCTTTCATCATCAAACAAAAAGCCGGCTAACTTCTTGGTCAATTCTGTTTTTCCAACTCCTGTCGGACCCAAAAACATAAAAGAGCCAATCGGTTTGTTCGGATCAGAAATTCCCACGCGCGACCTCTTAACTGCTTCGGATATTTTTCGAATAGCCTCGTCCTGACCGATAACTCCCTCTTTCAAAGAAGAATCAATCCTGCTTAATTTTTCAACTTCTTCCTCCAACATTCTTGTTACAGGAACACCTGACCAACGACTGACAATATCGGCAATCTCATTTTCTGTGATTTCTTCATTCAAAATTCTTCGTGATTTTTGAAGTTTTTTTAATTTGCAATTATTCAACTTCAATTCTTTTTCCAATTGAGGAATTTTTACATAACGAATTTCAGCCGCTCGCGACAAATCCGCAACAGCTTCAGCTCTTTCCGCCTCAGCCCTCAATCCCTCCGATTCTTCTTTTATAAGTTTAATGCTCGAAAGAACATCTTTTTCATTTTTCCATTTCAACTCCAATTCAGAAGTTTTTTCTTTCAAATCTCCAATAGCTTTATCAATTTCTTTCAATCTGGCACTGTTCTTTTTTCCGACAACTTCTTTTATCAAAGCTTGCCTTTCAATTTCCAAACGCATTATTTTTCTGTCTGCATCTTCCAAAACAGGTGGTTTGTTTTCAAGAGAAATTTTCAAAGACGAAGCCGCTTCATCAATCAGGTCAACCGCTTTGTCAGGCAAAAATCTATCGGTAATATATCGGCTAGACAAATCAACCGCAGCGATAATCGCACCATCGGTTATTTTTACTCCGTGGAAAAGCTCATATTTTTCTTTCAACCCGCGAAGAATTGCTTTGGCATCATCAAGCGAAGGCTCATTAACCATTACCGGTTGAAATCTTCTCGTAAGAGCAGGATCTTTTTCAATATATTTTTGATATTCTTTTAAAGTGGTTGCTCCAATCGCTCTCAATTCTCCTCGAGCCAAAGCTGGCTTAATCATATTTGAAGCATCCATTGAACCTTCCGAAGCACCTGCCCCGACTATTGTGTGAATTTCATCAATAAATAAAATTACTTTTCCGTCCGATTTTTCAACTTCTTTCATTATCGCTTTCAGTCTCTCCTCAAATTCTCCTCTGTATTTTGTTCCCGCAACCAAAAGTCCCATATCAAGAGAAAGTAATTCTTTCCCTTTCAAAGATTCAGTGGCATCTCCTTGAACAATTCTCAAAGCCAAACCTTCGGCGATGGCGGTTTTTCCAACTCCCGCTTCACCAATCAAAATAGGATTGTTTTTTGTTCTTCTCGAAAGAATTTGAATAATTCTTCTTATCTCATCGTCACGACCGATAACAGGGTCAAGTTTGTTGTCCATCGCCAACTGAGTAAGATTTCGGGTGAATTTAATCAGTGCTTTAAATTGTTTGGGTTTTTTTATGTCAGTGATTTTTCCTTCTCTCACTTCTTTAATCACCTCAATAACTTCTTCTTTGTTGATTTTAAATCGAGAAACTATTTCTTTAGTGCTTCCAGGAGCGTCCAACAAAGCAACTAAAAAGTGCTCCGTTGAAATAAATTCGTCTTTCATACTTGAAGCAATTTGGGTTGATTCCTCGAGAACTTTTGCCAATTCGGGAGTTAAATAAATTTGATAAGAAGGATTTAGAGTACTGCTTCTTTCCGGTTCTTCCAACATTTCAAACAAAGAATCAGCCAAAAGAATAGTATCAACTCCCAATCTTTCCAAAACGGAAATAACCAAACTTTCTTCCTGCAACATTAAAGCGGTAAAAAGATGCAAAGGTCCGACATGATTTTGACCTCGTTCAATAGCCAGCTCGTGAGCTTTTTTTATGGCGTCTTTTGCTTTTGTGGTTAGGTGGTTTAGTGGTGGCATAATTTTTTAGTTTTTAGTTAATAGTTGATAGTTTTTAGAACAACGAATTTTGCCTAAAAGCAAAATTCGTTGACGAACTGTCGGTGACAGTTCGTCTCTGCGAGTTGCCCCTCACCCGAAAAAATTTTTTAATAAATGAAATTTATTAAAAAATTTTTTCGGGTGAGGGGCAACGTGGCAGTCCATAAACAAAAAACGAATTTTAATTTTTAAACACAGCGGTAAAAAAATTATTTTACAACAGCTGTAACCGATTCCGAATCCAAGAGTTTTTTAATATCTTCTTTGGAGATATTTATAAAAGTAAATGTATTACTTTTAGGAAGAGCACTTATCCCGATAATATCTCCATTTAAATTCAAAAGTGGAGCTCCTGGAATAATATCATCTGCAGGAATATTTGTTTTAACTCCCCAAACAATCGTTTTAATTTCTTCCTTAACCTTTTCTTCAATTTTTACAGCACTTGTTGTATTTTCAATTTTCCCGGTCGTCTCAACAACCGGCTCCGCCTTAATATCTTCCTCGGCGAAACCGGAAACAATTCCTGTCGTAACCTCGATTGATTTTCCTCCCCTAATCGCAATCACCGATTGCCCCAATCTCAAAGAATCAGAACCGATAAAAACAGGGGCTTTGAAAATGGATTTGAAAATTCCTTCTTCAGAATCAATTGCTTTCAAATATAAAATTCGGCTGTTTTTGTCAAACGGAAAAACTTTCAAACTTACTTTTTTATCAC
>JAHIOZ010000017.1 GCA_018894995.1 Patescibacteria group bacterium
ACTAAACTATACCCGCAATTGTTCAGTTTTTAGTTAAAAGTTTTTAGTTTTTAGAAAACACGAAGAAAAACAAAAGTTTTTCTTTAACGAATTTTAGCGAAGCTAAAATTCGTTACTAAAGACTAAAAATTACTAACTAAAAACTAAAACAAGTATAAGGTATTTTCCGTTATTTTTCAAATTTATTTTTTTTGTTATAATAAAAAGGGAAATAGATATTGTTTAATAAATAACAAAAATTCACTAATTAAAGAGGTTATGGATATGGGGGAAGAAAAAGTTTTACATAATGCTGTTGTTTGTTACCTTATTGATGGTGACAAATTTCTTATGGCAATGAAAACAACTAAAATAGGCAAGGGTTGTTTTAATGGCTATGGAGGAGGAATTGAAAATGGTGAAAGTCCAAAAGATGCGACAATTAGGGAATTTTGGGAGGAGACCAACGACAATCCTTTAATGGGTGTATCTATTAATCCTGAAAGTCTTGAGAAAGTTGCTGTTATTGATTTTCACAATACTAAAAGTGATGGTGAAATATTTGTTTGTCGTGTTCATTTTTACTTTGCATATAAATGGTCTGGCGAAGCATTGGATACGGAAACAATGATAAATCCAACATGGTTTGATAAAAAAAATCTTCCTGATGAAATTATGCCGGCTGACAAAGATTTTTTACCTATTATTTTGGGAAACAAAAAAATAAGAGCAAAATATTTTTATAGTCCTTTTCAACAGACATTACTCAGAAATCCGGAAGTCGAATATGTCGATTGTTTTTCTGATGATTAAATTGCTACACTAAATTTGGTGTAGCATTTTTTTTCTTAAAAAACAAAAAATCCGACAAAGTGTTTGTCGGATTGTTTGTTAAGTGGGAAGAGGTTTTATCCTCTAACTGTTTCTTTCAAAGCTTTACCAGCCTTGAATTTTGGAACTCTCATAGCTGCAACCTTAACAGGTTCTCCTGTTCGAGGATTTCTCGCTGTTCTAGCTGCTCTCATTTTTGCTGAGAAGATACCAAATCCTGCGACTGATACATCCTCACCTTTTTTTAGAGATCCGGCAATTGAATCAAAAACTGTTTCAACTGCTCTTTCTGCATCAGCTTTTGTTGTACCAATTTTTTCTTGTACTGCTTCTGCAAGTGCTACTTTATTCATATTATTATTTATTACTTAAAATTAAATTTAAGTTTTTTGTTAATTTAATAAAAGCGACCTATTAATTAATTAATAATTATACTAATTATTATATATTAAGCCATATATTGTGCAAGCCCTTGGGAGTTAAAAGTTGAAAGTCATAATATAATCCGAATACTACAAATAATATCCGAACCTGCCCGCTCGTTGCCCGCCCGCAACGACTTCGTCTTGCGATGTCGGGCGGGCCTCGCAGTGGCAGGCGGGTGCCCCGAAAAAACGACGACGAATTTTGCGAAGCAAAATTCGTTTGTTCGTATTCTTTATTCATCAATTCTTAATTCGTTATTCTAATTCAATTTTAAATCAACAAAATAAGATAATCTTAAATTTAAATGCAATCTGAGGTAATTTAAAATTTTGATGCAGAATGTCGTTGCTCCGAATTTAAAAAAATTCGAAGAGAAGTTGAGAAAAAATTTTCTGAGCTGTATTTAATATACGGTGAGGAAAATTTTTTTGAAAATGACGAAGTTATGCGCCAAATTTAAAATTACCTGGCGTATTCGATGGTTCGAGAGTCGCGTATTACATTAACTTTTATCTCCCCTGGATACTTCAAATCTTTTTCAATTTTCAAAGCTATTTCGCGAGCTAATTTTTTAGCATCCAAGTCTGTGATTTCTTCCGGTTTAACGAATATTCTGATTTCTCTTCCTGCCTGCAAAGCATAAGACCTTTCTATTCCGTTGAATGAATTGGCGATAGCTTCAAGATCACCCAATCGTTTCAAATAATTTTCTATTGTGTCTCTCCTAGCCCCTGGGCGACTACCTGAGATAGAGTCGGCGACTTGAACGATAACTGCTTCAATACTCTTGAAAGGAGTCTCTTCGTGGTGAGATTCCATCGCTGTAATGATTTCCTCATTTGAACCGAATTTTTGCAAAATTCTTTTTCCTATTTCTGTGTGAGTTCCTTGAATTTCGTGGTCAACCGCTTTTCCTATATCGTGAAGGAGCGCCGCCGCTTTTGTCACTTCAACATTTGCTCCCAATTCTTGAGCGATAACTCCCGCAATGTGCGACATTTCAATTGAGTGTTGCAAAACATTTTGACCGTAACTGGTTCGGAAGTGGAGTCTTCCTAAAATAGAAATAATTCTTGGGTCAAGATTATAAATTCCACATTCATAAACTGCTTGCTCTCCCTTTTCTTTTATAATTTTGTTGATTTTACCTTTGGCTTCTTCGGCGATTTTTTCAATTCTTGCCGGTTGAATTCTTCCGTCAATGATTAAATCTTCCAAAGCGACTCGGGCAATTTGTCTTCTGATTGGGTCAAATGATGAAATTGTAATTGCTCCTGGGGTATCGTCAACAACCAATTCAACACCGGTGGCTTGTTCAAAAGCTCGGATATTTTTACCTTCTTTCCCGATAATTTTCCCTTTGATGTCGTCAGAAGGAATTGAAATTGTTGTTGAAAGAACATCTGACGCAACAGAATTTCCCATTCTGTGAATAGCCGAAGTCAAAATTTCTTTGGCTTTTCGTTCCAGTTTTTCTTCGCCCATCATTTCAAGTTTTTGCATTCGAACGGCGATATCTTCCTCGTTATTTTTTTCAGCTATTTTAAGAAGCATTTCTTTGGCTTCTTCCGTGCTGATTTTTGCCAATTTTTCAAGTTTTTCCTTTTCTTGATTTCTAATTGCATCAATTTCTTCTTTTTCTTTGTCGATTTTTGTTCTCGTTTGTTTCATTGCTTCCTCGTCAGATTTTAAATCAACTTGTCTTTTGTCCAATAATTCTTCTTTTTTAATTAACCGGTCCTCGGTTTTTTTGAATTGAGCTTCTTTTTCTTTCTCTTCTTCTTTTGCTTGTTTTTCTATTTCGTCTGCCTTTTTTTCGGCTTCAGAAACTACTTTTTTGGCTTCTTTTTGAGCATCCAAAAGCATTTGCTGAATTTTTAGCTCAGCTGAGCCTTTTTTCCCAAAAGTAATAGCCCACCGGATAAAGTATCCCAGTACAATTCCCACCAAACCTGCCAGTCCGGTGAAAAGTAACAATATTTCTAATGATCCCATAAGCGTTATAAACCCGCTCAAATTGGAGTGTTTTTAGATAAATTTTTTATTAAAAATTTCCTAGTTTTTAAGTGTATTTTTAATATTTTTAAGCATATTTCAAAATTTCAAAATCAATTTAGTTGTTTTTGCCTCTAAAATCCTATCTGAACGAGAGTTTTTAAATTAAATCAATAATGAGTTTATGATACAGTAAGAGGAGTCAAAAATCAAATTTTTTGGCGGTTTTGGTAATAACGGTTTGGGAGCTTATAAATCGATAGCTTACAGCTGATAGCCAACAGCTGACAGTCAATAGAGTCGACAGTTGGTAGAGCTGATAGCTCTGACAACTGACAGTTTAAAAACGGCGGGTTCGCTTCGCGAACCCGCCGTTTTGAATATTTAGAATTTCAATTTAATCAAGATTTTTCCACATCACATTAAAAATACTTTCCAAAGCTTCAAAAATATTTTTACTTTCTATAATCAAACTGATTTCTTCGGTGTAAGAAACAATATTTATTTTATATTCAATTTTAAACTTTTTCATATTTTTGATTTAAAGCCAAAAATAGGTTAAACTTTATTTATTAATAATTATCAAACACTTAAATTATTTAAAAGGTCTCAATATTCAGTATCCCAAATATTGTCTAACACTACTTGGCATTTTTGTGCCAAAAATGTAAGATACCTTTAATGCAAAGAGTCGGCTCAAAACTTGAAATAACCAAACTTGCATCAGAAATAGGTGTTTCCAGAGAGACTGTTTATTCCTTCCTTGCTTTTTTAGAAGCAACTTATTTTGTTCATTTTATCAGCCCTTTTTCAAAAAATGTTGACAGAGAGGTAAGCGGTGGGAGAAAAGTATATCTGTGTGACAACGGACTTCTTAATAATTTTTCAAAAATTTCAGAAGGATCTTTGTTTGAAAATGCCGTTTTTTTGAATTTAAAAGAACGAGGAAAAATTAATTATTATCAAAAAAGAAGCGGTGGAGAGATAGATTTTATTGTTGACAAGACCGCTTTGGAAGTAAAAAATGACGGTAACAATTTTGATTTGAAAAAACTTCAAAGAATATCAAATTCAATCGGAATAAAAAAATATTATTTGGTGACAAAAAAATTCAATAAAGAAAAAAGATTTATTTTAGCTACAGACTTATAAAAAAATCAAAGATTTTTCTAGTAGCAAGTAAAAAGTAACAAGTATCAAGTAACCTA
>JAHIOZ010000018.1 GCA_018894995.1 Patescibacteria group bacterium
AGGACTTGATTATAGGAAAAGCTTTTATTCGCTTGTTGCCAATAAATAAAATTGATTTATTTCCCGGAGAATTCAATTACCAGTCATTGTAATTATTTAATTTAAAAAATTAAATAAAACCAATTATATAAAATGATAATAGAAATACCCAAAAAAAGATTGGACAAAATAGACGAAATCGCCATTCACCACGGTTTTAAATTTACAGAATTTCCCGTCTCTCCTACTAATATAAATTCTTTTCTTCACCCTGAAGAAAAAAGTGTTGTTATTAAAAATCACGATCAAATTAACGACATAAAATCAATTGAACCGGCAATGATTTATTATGACCGACCTATTTTTATAAATAAAAAACAAGCCCCGAATCAAAAAACTCACAGAAGCATCGGTTTTGACATTATAGGAATTCCCAACGGAATTGCCGAAGCAATTATTTTAAATACTTCAATAAAAATTCTTGCCGAAGAAGGTTACAAAAATATATTTATAGACATAAACAGTACCGGAGATAAAAATTCTGTATTGAAATTTAATGATGAATTAGTTGGCTATTACAAGAAACATTCCAATATATTGGAAAATCAATGCAGTAAAAATTTAACAAAGAAAAATTTTAAACTTCCGGATTGTGGACATGAATGTTGCCGGTCTGTAAAAAGCAAAGCTCCCCGCCCTCTTAATTTTTTATCAGAAGAAAGTAGAAATCATTTTAAAGAAGTTCTTGAATATATTGAGGAATTGGAAGTCCCCTATCGTATAAATGACGATTTAGTAGTCGAAAATAATTTTTATTCAAAAACTATTTTTGAAATTAAAATGGAAGACAGTAAAGGAAGAGAAATTGTTTTGGCTAGAGGAGGAAGATATGATGAATTGGCAAATAAAATCGCTTGCAAAAGAAATTTGGTAGCCACCGGAATTTCAAT
The DNA here is from genome assembly GCA_018894995.1 of Patescibacteria group bacterium. GTDB lineage: Bacteria > Patescibacteriota > Minisyncoccia > Phycocordibacterales > UBA12079 > UBA12079. Next base: position 930 of record JAHIOZ010000018.1, read on the forward strand.
GTATTTCAAAAAAAATAAAAATGAAAGAGCTTATTCAGATGAAATAGAAAGTCCTAAAATTTTACTTATCCAATTTGGGTTCAGAGCCAAAATGCAAAGTTTTAGGGTAATAGAAATATTAAGACAACAAAAAATTACAATCTACCAAAATCTTCACAAAGAAAAACTAAGCGAGCAGTTTGATTATGCAAAAGAATTAAAAATTCCGTATATAATTGTAATTGGATTTAAAGAAGCAGATGAGGATGAAATAATTTTCAAAAATATTAATGAATCATACAATGATGTAGTCAAAATAAACAAACTTCCACAATATTTGAGAAAAATACGAATGGTTTAAAAAATTCTCCAAATATTTGCATTTTATTGCAATATAACTATACTTAATACCAAATTGTCTTAGCAGAGTTTGTTCATAAATTTTATGTTGAAATTATGAAATAGCTTCTAAAGACTATTTAATTAGCAACTAAAATAGAAGTTAATCCTGTCTTTACCCTGTCATTATTTTTTAAATAAAGTCAATAAAGTCAGCGCTTTTATTTTTTTATAAAAAATGACAGAAAAAATAAAAAAACCTAATTCTACGGGTGATCAAGAAGTAGAAGAAGTTCAAAAAGAAATTGTGCAGGAAGAGAAAGAAGTCGGTTTAATGGAATCTTTAATGAGCAAAATTTCTAATTTCCCCACAGCGGGAGATTTGGTGGAAGGAACAGTTATAGGAATTGATAAAAATTCAGTGTTCATTGATTTGCCTCCATTTGGAACAGGTATAATCTATGGTCGTGAATTTATGAATGTTCGCGACATTGTTAAAAATTTAAATATTGGCGACAGTATTGCGGCTAAAATAATTGATTCGGAAAACAAAGAAGGATACATTGAATTATCTCTGAAAGAAGCTCGCCAAGCACTTGTTTGGAGCGAAGCTGAGGCATCTATGCAGAAAAAACAAGTTCTTGAATTAATGGTAAAAGAAGCTAATAAAGGAGGATTGTTGATGTCGTGGCAAGGGATTGTCGGATTTTTGCCGGCATCACAGCTTAATCCGGAACATTATCCAAGAGTAACCGACGGAGAGAAAGACAGAATTATTGAAGAATTAAAAAAATTAGTTGGAACAAAACTTTCAGTTCAAATTATTGGAGCTGATTCAAAAGAAGGAAAACTTATTTTCTCAGAAAAAAATATTGACCAAGCAGAGAAAAAAGAAGCTATTGAAAAATACAAAATTGATGATGAACTTGAAGGAGAAATTACTGGGATTGTTGATTTTGGAGTATTTGTAAAACTTAACAATGATATAGAAGGATTGGTTCACATTTCAGAAATAAGTTGGTCATTGGTTGAAAATCCTAGAGATTTGTTTAAAGTCGGAGATAAAATCAAAGTTAAAATAATAGAAATTGTGGGCGGAAAAATTTCTCTCTCAGTCAAAGCATTAAAAGAAAATCCTTGGAAAAGTGCGGGGAAAAAATACAAGAAAGATGATGAGGTTGAAGCTGTTGTTATTAAATTTAATAAACACGGAGCATTGGCAAGTATTGAAGAAGGTGTTTCCGGTTTAATTCATATTTCTGAATTTGAAAATGAAGAAAAATTAAAAGAAGCTTTGCAGTTAGGAAAAAATTATAAATTCAAAATTAATGTATTTGAACCGAAAGAACAAAAAATGACTCTTTCTTTGGTTAAATAACTTTTTTAGTTAGATAATCAAAAACAAAAAAACTCGCGGAAGCGGGTTTTTTTGTTGGGAAATTGTAATGAAAAGTTTTTGTTTTTTAGTCGTCGACGAATTTTGGCAAAGCCAAAATTCGTCTTTGCGAGAATTTTCGAGGGGCGGGTTCGACTCAGGTTTCTTAACAAAAATTTTGCGTATGGCTCATTTTTGTTAAGAACCTGTCGTCACGGCTCGGCTTTTTCCTCCGCGAGTAAAGTCTTTATATAAGGGCGGGCTGTCCCGCGATTACTAAGTCTTTTTCAAAACACTTTGTGTTTTTAAAAAGTCTAAGTATCGCTGGACGCGGCTCGCGACAATTTAAAAAAAATCCTCTTTGGAGGATGATTTTGTTAAAATCGTAAACCGCTCCGCCGTTCGAGCCCGCACGAAAAGTGCTTAGGCACTTTTCTCCCTCGACACCATATTAAAAAACACCTTTCGGTGTTTTTTAATATGGTGTCGAGGGGCGGGCTCGAACCGCCGACCCTTCGCTCTTCAGGCGAATGCTCTCCCTCCTATTGCCTGCTCGCCCTTCGGGACTCGCTTCGGCAATTTTTTGCTTTCAGCAAAAACCGGACAAAAGGCTTAAACGCCTTTTGTCCAACTGAGCAACGCTCAGTTGTTAAAGCTGGAAACTTTATTTTAATTTGGTGTCGAGGGGCGGGCTCGAACCGCCGACCCTTCGCTCTTCAGGCGAATGCTCTCCCTCCTATTGCCTGCTCGCCCTTCGGGACTCGCTTCGGCAATTTTTTG
>JAHIOZ010000019.1 GCA_018894995.1 Patescibacteria group bacterium
ACTATCATTACCTATTGTAATTTTAATAGCGAGTATTATTTTAGGGAGTTTTTATTATGCCGTTCAAATTAACAAACAAAACTCAATAAAAGAACAACAGTGGGTGCAATTGCAAGCAGAAAAAAATAAACAAGATCTAGAATATATGGCACAAAGAAAACTGGATTGTTTAGATATTTATGAATCTGAAAATGAAAAATGGGGTAATGTAAAAGAATGGCACTACGACCCAATGCCGTATCAAAACGGATTTCTTAGAGATACCTGCCAAATTATTTACACCAACGAAGATACGGGGATAGATTTTGCTAAAGAATTTTAAATTAAAATTAATATGAAAAAAAACACTATTGCAATTAATAATTATATTTCTTGTTGGAATAATTGTTGGTATGTTGTTTTTTAACGATAACTGGATTGGTTTTTATTATCCAGATAAAAATGATCTAACCGAATACAAACAAAGCCAAAAATATAAAACTGTAGAAGAATGTAGAGATTGGGTTGATTCTCAGGTTTCAATTTATAATCCTAACGACGAAGTTTATGATTATGAATGTGGAAAAAACTGTAAAAAAGACGGGAGTTCTGATTTATATATCTGCAAAGAAACAACTAAATAAAAAATGTGGATAAATAAATTAAAAATAAGGCTTTGTTGAGCCTTATTTTAAAAAAACAACATTGAGTGTGCTTGATTTTTATATAATGTTAAGTATATAATACTAGCATCAATATGAAAAAGGATCCGAAAAGTGTCAGTGCTTTAGGAGCCTTTTTTATTTTTCCTCCAAAAACCCCGAACGCCCCACCCTATTTAGAGGGTGGGGCGTTCGGCAATTTCTTAATTTTATATCATTTTTTTTTGACTTTTAACTTTATAGACTTTATAAACTTTTAACTTTATACTATGTCTGTATGTTTAATCTAAAAAATTTATCAAAAAAGGGTGAGCAAAGAAAAAGAATATTTTTGGATCATGCGACCTCAACTCCGGTGAGAAAGGAAGTTTTGGAGGCGATGCAACCATATTGGAACGAAAAATATGGAAATCCGGGGACAATTCACCAATTTGGGATGGAAGCCAAAAAAACTTTGGACGATTCGCGGAAAAAAGTTGCGCAAGTTTTGAAGTGTCATTCTGATGAAATTATTTTTACCGCCAGCGGAACCGAATCAAACAGTTTGGCTATTTTTGGTGTGTTGGAAAAAATGAGAGAAGAAAAAGTGGATTTAAAAGATTTACACATTATTACTACTGTTATGGAACACCCTTCAATTTTAAATTGGTTTGAGAAGTATGAAAAAGAAGGAGTCCAAGTCAGTTACATTGGAATTGACGAAGAGGGAATTATTGATTTAAAAAAGTTCAGAGAAGAATTAAAACCAAACACCGTTTTTGTGTCTGTAATGTATGCGAATAATGAAATCGGAACAATTCAGCCAATTTCAAAAATCGCTCACATCCTCCGTACTCACCGAAAAAATAATCACTTGGAAACCCGGTTTCCAAGTGGGGGATTTCCTGTTTTTCATACAGATGCGAGTCAGGCTCCTTTGTATTTGCCTTTGGATATTCACAGTTTGGGAGTGGATATGCTTACAATTGACGGGCAAAAAATTTATGGGCCAAAAGGTGTCGGGGCTTTGTTTAAAAAAAGAGAAGCTGAAATCATTCCTTTAATGATAGGAGGAAGTCAGGAGGGTGGATTGCGAGCAGGAACTGAAAATATTCCTTTGATTGTCGGGTTGGCGAAATCTCTTGAGCTGGCGGACAAGGACAGAGAAAAAGAATCGGCTCGACTTCTGAAAATAAGAAATCATTTTATTGACAGAGTGTTGAAAGAAATCCCCGGGGCAGTTTTAAACGGGAGCAGAGAAAAAAGAATGCCCAATAATGTAAATATTTCAATCCCAGGAATTGACAGTGAATTTATGATAATCAAGTTGGACAACAAAGGCATCGCTTGTTCTTCAAAAAGCGCTTGTATGGGGAGAATTCAAAAAGCTTCTTATGTGGTTGAGTGTTTGGGAAACAGTTTAGGAAATTCACTTCGTTTTACTTTGGGCAAAAGCACAACTAAAAAAGATGTTGATTATACGGTTGAAATGATTAAACGAAGCATTTGATTTTATTTTTTAAAAAATTTGTTTGTGTTTTAAAAACGGCGCAAGTTTAAATTTTATATGAAAACTTATTTTATAAATAAAAAGCAGAAGTTAAGTGAAAATATTTCCTCTGCAAAAAATTGGGTTGAAAAAAATGAAAGATATTTATCACCGCTTTTTTTCATTTCAGGTTTTATTTTAGATAATTTGACTCTGACAAGGATTGATATGCTTTTTGATAATCTTGTGCTTTTCGGTTATTTATCAATAGCGACTTTTTGCATCATTTTGATGAACTTGGTTAAAAAAGAAGGGGCAGTCAAATATTTACCGTTAATTTCTCAATTTGCTTTTGGAGGTCTATTCAGCGGATATGTTATTTTTTACACAAAAAGTGCTTCTCTGACTTCAAGTTGGATTTTTCTTTTAATTTTGTATGCGTTATTTTTAGGTAATGAAAAATTCAAGAAATATTACAAAAAATCAGATTTTCAAGTAACAATTCTTTTTGTCGCCATTTTTTCTTTTTTGATTTTCTTTCTTCCGGTTTTGTTGAAACAAATGGGATGGCAGATTTTCATTTTGAGCGGTCTTGCGAGTTTGTTGATTATTTATTTGCTCATTTTATTTATTCTTGATTTTTCAATTAACAGAGGGAAGAAAGAATTTAGAAATATATTGATTGTTTATTTGATTTTTAATTTTTTGTATTTTACCAACATAATTCCACCGGTGCCTTTGTCCTTAAAAAATTTGGAAATTTATCATTCCGTTGAAAAAAGTCCTTCCGGAAATTATGTTGTGCAAAGAGAACTTAATACTTGGAGTTTGTTTAACAAATTTACAAAAACACCAAACAGCTCTATTTATATTTACAGTTCCATTTTTGCTCCGACTGATTTAAACACGGAAATTGTTCATGTTTGGAAAAAATATGATGAGAATATCGGCAAGTGGATTGTGAGAGACAAAATTAAATATCAAATAAAAGGTGGCAGAGCTGAGGGCTATCGCGGGTATTCTTTAATTTCAAATATTACTACCGGAAAATGGAAAGTCAGTGTTGAGACAAAAGGAGGGCAAGTTTTGGGTGTAATAAAATTTAAAGTGATTGAAGGAGAACCTGAATTAATAACTGAGGAAATTAAATAATTTAAAAAAACACAAAGCGGAGCTTTGTTTTTTTTAAATTTGTGCGCCGGGCAGGATTTGTCTCTCAGTTCTAAACAAAAATTTTGTTTCCGCTTCGCTCCAACTCATTTTCGTTAAGAACTCGTAGCCTCGGTCGCTCAAATTTTTTCTCCGCTAAACGCTACGAAAAAATATATTCGCTCTTTTCGAATCCTGCCCGGTAGCTAATAAGTCAAAGAAAAAACTCTGGCAAGAAGCCAGAGTTTTTTCTTTGATGTGTCTCTATTGTACCAAGTTAGAACCTATTTTCAAAACAAAGTGAGGTAATCGCACGCGCGGAGCGCGTGGTGGCTCTAAACTAAATCGTACGCTCCACGAAAGCCCCGCCACCGCCTCGCTTCACTCGGCAACCCCAAAAAGAAAAAATGTTCCTTGCTCTTTTGATTTTCGCGGGGGGTGATTTTTTCTAAAATGGAAAGGACATTTTTCTTTTCGGGGTTCTGCCCTCCAAGTATTCGGGCAGTGCGGCGGGGCTTCAATTCGGACTCAGCAAAACGGAAAAACTATTTTCTGTGGGAAAGGATTTTCCGTTTTGCCTCGGCTAATTTGTTTTTGCATTTTGTCCGCGCGGAGGAAGGGGTCTGGGGAAGGAATCCGCGCGGGCTTCTTCTGATTTTTTTGGCGAGGACGGCTA
>JAHIOZ010000145.1 GCA_018894995.1 Patescibacteria group bacterium
CTCAGAAAGCCAGGCCGATTTCGACCTCCACCGCGAAGCCCTCCTCGCCGAGCTCGACCCCCAAGGCCCAATGGAATCTATGCTCGCAGACCGCATCGTAAGCCTCTCGTGGCGACTAAAACGAGCCGACCTCATCCAAAACCAGACAATAGACGCCCTGATCGAAAAAACCACCTCCGACCCATTGGCAAAACTCGCCAAATCCTTCGGCCTCAGAGGTTTAACCTCCCCCCAGCCCGACCCGTCCGACCCGCACCCCGATCTAACCCTCGGCCGCATCGCCCTAAAAGACTTCTCAAACGCAAGAGTCCTCGACCGCCTCCTGATGTACGAAAGAAGAATAGAGCACAGCCTATACAAAACAATACTCGAACTACAAAGACTCCGCCTCCTGCGAAACCTAAACCCCCCGGACCAAATCTCAAACTCGAACCAACCCGAACCCGTACCTCCCCCAAGCCCAAACCTCCTGATCTGCAACCCCGCCCACGGCCGAATCCCCATCCGTCGGGAGCCAATAATCAATAATCAATCTTGAGTCCACTCTAAAAAGGTAGAGCTTGGAGCGTAAAAAATATTCTGGTTTCAAAGCATTCCGGCTTGTTTTTGACGGTGAGTTTTATATGATGGCCTTTGATAAGAATAACCATTTTTGCAAGGGAAAAAGGATGTTCCGTAAAAATACTTCTCATCTCCAGCCGTCATTATTCGGAATTGCAAGCCAACTGCCGCAGGCCAAGCTCAAAAAACTCCAGAACTCAAAAGAATATGAATTTTACCGCCTGGTTTTCTCTCAGATAAAGGAGGAGGACTTCGCGGCATTATACTCCGATATGTCCAGTCGTCCGAACGCCCCTGTCAATTCGCCCGTGGCTTCCATAATACTGATGTATCGCAACAACTGGACGCCCGAACAGGTATTCGACCGGATTGATTTCGATATACTGACCCGCACGGCTCTGGGTCTGGACACGCTGGAAGAGACGCCGTTTTGCCCCGCCACATTTTTTCATTTCCAGAACCGATTGCTTCAGTACTTTACTCAGACCGGCGAGAACCTGCTCGAGATGGTATTCGACTCTCTTACACAGCAGCAGTTGAAGGCTCTGAAAATAAAAACCGACATCCAGCGCAGCGACTCTTTTATGGCGATGAGCAATATTCGCAGCTACAGCCGCACGCAGCTTTTGATAGAGATGCTTATACGGCTGCACCGTATATTAAGCGACGAGGACAAGCTGCGGTTCACAGAACTTCGGCCGGCCTTGCCGTGGCGTGGCCACTTGCCGCGGCGCGGCCACTTGAACCCTACATAAAGTGGCCACGCCACGGCAAGGCCGCAGTCATCAGGCCAATATATTTACAGTCTTGAGCGTTCTGAAATACCGCACGAACTCGAAAAGCTCGGTCAATTATATCACAAGTGGCCTTGCCACGGCACGGCCGCTTTACGAGGCATTGAAGCAAAGCTATCAGGATTTTGAGGTCTTTGGCATATTTGAGCGGGTCTATACCGAACACTTCACGGTCGTTGAAGACAAGGTAGAAGTAAAACCCTCAGGGCAGTTAAACGGCGGCACACTTCAGTCGCCTGATGATATAGATGCCACTTACCGCAAGAAACAAGGTCGTCCCGCCGCGGCGGGTTACCGAGACGGCCAATCCTGAGAATGAATTGAATTTGCTGACTGATGTTGCGGTTTGCTCGAATAATACTGATGACAGCAAGATTCTTAACGAACGACTTGAACCTATCAAAGAAAAGACGCCGGACCTGAACGAACTGCATACTGACGGCGCTTACGGCAGTGAAGATAATGATAAAAAAATGGAAGAGCTTGAAATTACTCATGTTCAAACTGCTGTTCGAGGTCGTAAGGCAGAAGTCTCAATGGAAATCGAAGAAGTATCCGATGAAGAATATACAGTCAACTGTCCCCATCAATCTGTCAGTTCACAAAAAACGAAGAAGCGTTACAAAGCCTGTTTTGATATAGAGATTTGTAAGCAATGTCCA
>JAHIOZ010000020.1 GCA_018894995.1 Patescibacteria group bacterium
CGCCGAATTGAAAAGACAAATTGATAAAAAGATTAAGAAACTTTACGAAGTTTATTTAAAGAAAAAAGGCTTGTCAAAAGTCGAAGTTGACAAGAAATTAGCAATTAACTTGGTGTCATATTATATGATTCATCGATAGCCATTTCGGTGTCATTATTAAATGATTTGACACGCTCCGTGACAGGTGTTGCTCCTGTAACAACACTATTTTCAATTTTTTCATTGTGATTTATCAAAACAACAGCGAATATCACAGCCAGAATGACTACAAAAAACAAATGCTTTTTCATTTTACTGTCTCCTTCTTTTTATTTTTTAAAAAAAATAACTTCTCTTTAATTTCTAAACAAACATTATAACAAAAACAATTCAAAGTCAACACTTTTAACTTTCCTCTCAAATTGTTAAAATGGTCGTATTATTCTTAAATCATAAATCTTAAATCTGTTTTAAACAAATTCATAATTCTTTATTCATAATTCATAATTCATAACTATGTATGATTTAGCAATAGCTGGTGGTGGCCCCGGCGGAGTAGCGGCGGGAGTTTATGCCGGAAGAAAAAAATTAAATACATTACTCATAACCGAAAATTTTCTTGGGCAAAGTTCGGTTTCTTCTGATATCCAAAATTGGATCGGAACTCCTTCAATTTCAGGTCAACAATTGGCAAAAAATTTAGAAAACCATCTCCGAAATTATGAAAATCAAGTCGATATAAAAACAGGTGAAAAAATCGAAAAAATTACAGAAATAGAAGAAAACGGAAAAAAAGTTTTTGAAATAAAAACCAATAAAGAAACTTACCGAGCAAAAACAGTTTTGGTTACAACTGGAAGTCATAGAAAAAGATTGCGAGCGGAAAGAGCGGATGAATTGGAACATCGCGGTATTACTTATTGTGCAACTTGCGACGGTCCTCTTTTTGCAAATAAAGATGTAGTTATAATTGGAGGCGGAAATGCAGGATTTGAAACTGCCTCGCAACTTTTGGCTTATACGAAAAGTGTCACTCTGCTTCATAAAAACGGGAAATTTAAAGCTGACGAAGTTACAGTTAAAACCGTTTCTTCTCATCCCAATTTTAAACTGGTTCATAATGCAGAAACAACAAAAATTTTAGGCGATAATTTTGCAACCGGACTTATTTATAAAGATATTGAAACCGGAGAAAGTCACGAAATAAAAACTGATGGAATTTTTATTGAAATTGGAGCTGAACCGACAACGGGATTTGTCGCCGATTTGGTAGAATTAAACGATTATAAAGCTATCACTGTTGATTCTCATACCCAAAGAACATCAAAAGAAGGGATTTGGGCCGCCGGAGACTGCACAGACGGACTCTATCATCAAAATAACATCGCCGTCGGCGACGCAATCAAAGCTCTGGAAAATATTTATTTATATCTTAAAACCAAATAAAAAAATGTATACTAAAATATGTATTGTATGGGAAACCTAGTATTAAATTTAATCAATGAAGGTGTTTTAAAAACAAAAGAAATAATTGATGCTTTTCTTTTTGTTGACAGAAAAAATTTTGTTTTGGAAGAATACAAACAAAATTCATACGACGATATTCCTTTGCCCATAGGATTTGGACAAACGATTTCTCAGCCGTTTACCGTTGCTTTTATGTTGGAACTTTTGGAACCAAACTCCGGAGACAAAATACTTGATGTCGGTTCCGGGTCAGGATGGACAACTTCCCTGCTGGCAAAAATTATCAAAAACAAAGGATATGTTTTTGGAGTTGAAATAATTCCTGAACTTGTTGAATTCGGGTCAAAAAATTTAAAAAAATATAATTTTAAAAATGCTCAAATAACTCCCGCCGGTGACAAACTCGGTTTACCTGAAAAAATGCCTTTTGATAAAATTTTAGTTTCGGCGAAAAGCGATTCTCTGCCAATTGAACTGTTAAATCAATTGAAAACAGGAGGAATTATGGTCATTCCGATACAAGAAGCTGTCTGGAAAATTACAAAAATTTCAAAAACAAAAAGTGAAATACAAAAATTTGACGGATTTTCTTTTGTTCCATTGATCAGATAAATTAAAAAAGGGCTTTCCTGAAGAGGAAAGCCCTTGTATAAATGTAATCACAAAAAAAAAGAAAGAGGCAGGACACTGCTATCCGGCGTACATTTCCGCTTCTGCAAAGGACGAAGGAAGAATATTATCACGGCGACTGGTTTCAAACATTTTGGCATTCAAACTTGCTGATTGCCCGTCATTCCCGATAACAAACTGAAAATATATTTTCCCGGTACTCTCATCTCTTCGGAACCCAATAATGGGAACTTCTACATCTGTATCATCAGCATCCCGCAAAAAATTGAGGATAATATCACCGCAACCGCAAGCGAAGACATGAGGAAAAACTTTTTTGTGTTTTTCAAGAGCCATCATGACTTCTTGAACATCCAGAACCCCTACTCCCGATGTTTTTCTGAATCCCTTTTCCAGTTTCGGTATTGACAACAAATTTTCTTGCTGAGCCATTTTTTTCTCCTTCAAAATAAATAAAATGAACTTTTTCTTTGCAAAAAAAAATTGCAAAGTCTTCTGATTCCAATGAACAGTATACCCCCAATATATCAATAATGTCAACACCTGTTATCCACAGAAAGTAAAAACATTTTAAATTTATTTTTAACTAATTTAACAACCAAATATTTAAAGTTAAAACGGTTGCAACACAAACCCAAAGAATATATGGAATCAATAAGTAGGTGGCTCTTTTGTCTATTTTGTAAAATTCAATCATTGTCCAAATTATAAAAACTGACAAAATCAAAATTTCAATCAAAGCCAAAAAGATATTATGCAAACCAAAGAAAATAATTGACCAAAGAGAATTTAAAATTAATTGTATAGCAAAAATATAAACAGCTTTTTTAATTGCCATCCCTTTATCTTTTTTAATCCAAATCAGATAAAAAGCAACGCCCATTAAAGCATACAAAGTTGTCCAAACCGGACCAAAAACCCAAGCCGGCGGATTCCAAAGTGGTTTTTGCAAGTCAATGTACCAATTATTCAAAGCGGGAGAAATAGCAATCGCTCCCAAAATTCCGGCCAACTCACAAATAATAATTGATAAAAATAATTTTAGTGTTTTCATGTTTAAATTATAACATCCCTCACATAATTCCGTTACCTTAACCCACCCCTCTCCCCTTAACAAACCCTGTAACTTTTAAAAACGATCGTTTTTAAAAGTTTTGACCTTGAATTTTAAAAAATAATTTCAAATAATTTCAAAAAATATTCAATTTAATTTTAAAAACAAATATCAGTGAGC
>JAHIOZ010000001.1 GCA_018894995.1 Patescibacteria group bacterium
AATAAATGAGTTAAGCATACTAATATACAAATATTACGAATGATACGAATAAATATGAACAATCCGAATGCCACGAAAAAATGAATTTGAATATGACGAATTTTGCGAAGCAAAATTCGTCCGACGAAATACCTCCGGTGTCTCGTCTCTGCTCGCCCCGTTAAACTTGTTTTTTACGGGGCGAGGAGTTCGGCAAATTGTTTTTGAAGGAAAATTGCAAAGCAATTTCCCTTCAAAAACAATTTGCCGAACGACGCGGCAGTCCAGACTGTTCGTTGCCATTATCACTACCCCCTATTTCACAATATCAGACGGCAAAAAACAAATTTCGCATTAAGGGTACGATAGGTTCCTTAATGCGAAATTTGTTTTTTTGGATTTTTCAGACTTTTAGAAACGATCGTTTTTAAAAGAGCAACTTGGAAACCGGGTTTCCAAGTTGTTTTTGAAAATTAGTATTCCAAAAATAATTTAACAAAAAAATAAATGTTTATGTTATAATATTTTTATGATTAACAAATTAAAAATAGCGGTTCTTCGCGGGGGCTTGGGAGATGATTTTGGTGTCTCAATGAAAAGCGGGGAAAATGTTATAAAAAATTTATCTCTTGAAAAATACATTGTTTACGATGTCGTAATTACTCGGGAGGGTGTTTGGTATTTAAATGGTTCATCCATTTCTCCAACAAATCTTTTTCGGATGATTGATTTTGTTTTCAATTCTCTTTTTGGTGACTATGGGAAAAGAGAGATTAAAAGAATACTTGAAGATTTTAGGGTGCCTTATGTTGGGTCGGACTCTTTAGTTTCTTCTTTGGGATCCAATCGTCATTTGACTCGTCAAATTTTAAAAGATAATGGAATAAAAACGCCGTATTATTCTATTATAAGAAAGGAAAATTATAATAATAATTTGATAAATGATATTTTTCATACTATTCCAATTCCTTGTGTGGTAAAGCCTACCAGTGTTAATTGTCCAATTGAAAATATTGTTGTTGGAAGTATCGGCGATTTGATTAACGCTGTGGAAAAAATTTTTGAAATCTCGGATGTCATTTTAGTAGAAGAATTTATCCCAGGAAAAAAGGTTTTTTGCGGAGTGATTGATGGTTTTAGAAATAAGAGTCAATATTCTTTGATTCCTGCAGAATTAATGGAAATAGAAAAAGAGGATTCTTATCATCAAAAAATTTGTCCAAATTGTTTAGGTCAAAAAGAAAAACAGGAAATTCAAAAATTATCAATAGATACCCACAATATTTTAGGGATGAAACATTATTCTCATTTTGATTTTGTTGTTTCCCCAAAAAGAGGTGTTTATTTAGTTGAAGTTAATTCTGCTCCTGTTTTACATAATGATAGGGCTTTTGCAAAGTCTCTTGAATCAATTGGCTCTGATTTATCCGAATTTTTAGATCATTTGATTGGTTTGGCTAATAAGGTCAGATAACCGTAAATTAAAAATTAATAAGTTTGTTGTTTTTTACAAAAATTTTACCTACTTAATTATTTAGGACAAAATCTTGTTTAAAAAACTGTCAAAAAACTTGCTAAATATTTCTTATTTTGCTAGTATGTTTGAATATTAATTATATTTAATGAATAAAAAAGGAGAAAAAGAATTAGAAGTTCCTGGCGTCGTTACCGATGCTTTGCCAAATACTTTGTTTCGTGTTAAATTAAACGGCGCGGAAGATGAAATTCTGGCTTATTTGTCCGGTAAAATGAGGATGTATAGAATCCGAGTTTTGGTTGGAGACAAGGTGACCGTTAAAACAGATCCTTATGGGGGAAAAGGGAGAATTACAAAAAGAATGTAGTTAATTTTTTTAAATATTAAAGTATGAAAGTTAAATCATCAGTAAAAAAAATTTGTGCGACTTGTAAAACTGTTCGAAGAAAAGGCCGGTTGCATGTTATTTGTAATAATCCAAAACATAAACAAAGACAAGGATAAAAATTTTTATCGAGTAATAAGTAGTAAATATGAGAATTTTAGGAATAACAATACCAGATACAAAAAGATTGGAAATAGGGTTGACCGCCTTGTATGGTGTTGGTCGTCCGCTTGCTCATCAGATTTTAGATACAGTAAA